>JACIWR010000369.1 GCA_014360845.1 Anaerolineae bacterium | reverse complement strand
CCCGGGGGCGTCTCGGCTGAGAAAACCGCGCAAAAGACAGCATCTTGCCGCATGGAACGTCCCCGGGACGGGGACTTGGAGCATAGGCTGAGTAGTCACAGAGCGCGAAAAACTCTCCTGAATGAGATGGTCGCCACTACCTCATGTCCCGGAAGGCACGTCGCTCAACTCTTCCTACGCTTGCGCACAGAACGCGCCTCTTTCACTCGCTCCACAAACTCACTGACCGATAACGAGGCTATGCTCTTGCCGATCAACTCCAGAGGCAGGTCTTCTAACTTCCTGAAACGCACACACGATTTTCCCGCATCGTATCTCTTCCCGGTGGCTTTGTATGCCGTTTCAAACTGCTGTCGGGTCTCTTCATCCATGTAAATCGCGGTCAGGTAGATGGCCGTGTGATTCTTTTGTGCTGCTAGCGCCGCGTACATCAGCGGCTTTTTGTTATACGTGTCGGGATAGACCTCCAGCGGCACCTGGTAGGTGATCATCCCCCAGTTCATCACTTCCTCGTAACCCTCCGGCAAATTCTCCAGAATCACCTGGCGCACTGTTTCTACCGTTTTCCGGCGCTCCTCAGGCAGTTCGGCCAGGTATTCCTCTACCGTAGAAGCATTTGAGCGCATCTGTTCCTCCTTGCTGGGCTCTGGCGAAACTTGCCGTTTCGCCCCCAGCGGACGCTGGTGGCAGATTGGTATCACTGAGTTCCGGCTGGGCCGCAACCCAACCTACGGACTTATGACGTTGCCCTGCGCATCCGTCACCAGCAACCCTTTGCTCGCATCCAACAGCACGAACTCATTCCCCCAGGGGTCGCGCACCACCACACAACGTCCAATCTGGATGTCAAACGGCGGTACCACCACGCTGCCCCCTGCCTCTTCAATCCGAACAGCCGCCTCGTCAGCGCTCTCCACCAGCAAATCAATCTCGGGTTCCTGCCGCCCGGTATGAAGCACGATCTCCGTCTCGTCATCGGGCAGCCCCAGTCCTACCGCCTCCTCTGTACGCCAAATCAACTCCAGTCCCAGCCGGTCCCGGTAGAAGGAGAGCCCAGATTCGAGATCCGGCACAGAGAGCCGCACACAATCAACCCTCCGTATCAGCGGTTCGACCATTCTCTGTCCCTCAACTGTCGCCCGCTCACACCCGCCCCCACTCCTGCGCCAAAGGGCACAGAGCTGCGATTCCTGCGGACGACGACCCATCACAGATGGGGCTGATCAGGCTACCTCGGTGGTCACGAGTACGGGCTCCTTCGGAGCGCGCAGGTCCCGGTAGCCCAAAGTCCAACACGTGGAGAAAAACGTCTCAATCACGCTGTTCACAGCCGTTCCTGCCACCCAGAACAGAAAAGCAACACCACACAACCCGGCTAAACCCGCAGAGAGAGACTCTTGCATCAGCAACATCGTCGGCACGACAGCGAGAGTAACCAGCAGACAAGCCGGTATCCCTAAGATAAGGCTAATGCCTATGCGCAACCCTAAAAGGATAAGCCAAAGCATTCCCACCGAACCGAGATTGTCGCGCAAGAGCTCCCAACCACCACGAATACTCTGCCAGACTGACCGGCCCTCTAAAACACAGGTTCGCTCTGCCAGTGCCCCTATCGTGTTGAGCACAATGCCGAGAACCGCGGCCAGGCAACAACTCGGCACAAAACAGAGAAACACAAGGTTCACGATATTGGGAACGCCTTCGCCGGAAATCCACCCATCCCGCACACTGGCGATCAGAACGGGCACCAGACCGGCCAAAATTATCACCATGGACGGCAACCCCAGCAGAAAAGCTATCAGGAAAACTCGCCACCCATAGCGCTTACCCGCCTCCCAACCTGAACTGGCGGAAACCGGATTCCCTTCTTCTATCCGGTTCACCTGATCTACCAGCGCAGCTCGCCCCAGAGCGTTCAAGACGGCCAGCAACAGTTCCACCAGCAGGGAGAGGACAATGATGCCAGCTACCACCGGACCAAAGGCCGGATGCGAAGCGACCTCCCTCAGCCACTGCTGGGTTGAGGGCGGCAAATTGTCCACATTAAGCCGGAATTCGAAGCTCAGGCTCGCCAGAAGACCAAACAGCCATAGGACTCTATGATCCCAGGTGATCCTCCAGGCACGACTAAGAATGTTTCCGTAATCCATTTTTAGCCCTCCGTGTCTCTTGTTTTTTCGTCCAGGGTTGGCAACCTGGCAAAGGCGACACCCGGAATGATGAACTGCTCAACGGGCGCAGACCTCTTGCGCCTGGTCTCAGGAGGAAGCCGGGGTTGTTGCGCATAGTATAACTCAAATCCGGCAGATTGTCCAATCCCTTTGCATGACGGGATGCAACTCGGTTTTGGGGCGAGGGTGCGCCAGGCCACAACAGGTGCTCGGTATACCGTGCCTTGGCCCTCGCGTAGTTTCGCTCTCGCGGAGTTCAACTCCGCGAGGGCGAGGAACCAAGACGCTCTTGAAGACCGTAGGGCAGGTTGGACTCGGCCGAGGACGCACTGCCGTGAAACAGGTGGTGCTGGTTGTGGCTGGTTGTGGCTGGTTGTGGGAAGAGAGCCCCACCCGCCGCCTCAACAGTAGGGCGGGTTGGGCTCGGCTGAGGCGGTAACTGGGGAAGCACAGAAGCCCTTTCGAGCGACGGGTCAGCTCTATCGAGTGAGAAAAGAGAGCCCTACCCGCCATCTGGGACTGTAGCGGCGGACGGCTCTGTCCGCCAGGCAAAGCGGCCACCCTGCGTCTCTGCTCAGGGCACGGCGGCGGGCCGCCACTACCAATGACAACCTCGGGTGGCAGGTAGGCGGCTCCTTAGGCTTTCCGACATGATGATGGCGCGCGGTAGATGTTCAAAGCTCAGCGGCCTGTACGTTGCAGCCGCCGCCAACCGTTCAGCTGAGCCCTCGGTGTGAACGTTCGCCTGAGCTCACGCCGAAGGCTCGGTCGAACGCTCACGACGAAGCCCGCCCTACCGGCGGAGTCCAACTCCGCGAGAGCGAAGAGGCGCTCTTGAAGTTTCCCCCACCTCGTGTTATACTATGCAGGCTGTAGTGACGCGCCATCGCCGACATCTCGTATCGCCAGTTCAAACTCAAAAGGGGGCTTCCATGCGCAAACCTATGGCCCTCTCCAATTGGAAGATGGCCATGACCATCGCCGAGAGCGTGAACTTCGTCCGCGAATTCCGGGCACTGGCCGGGGACCTGGTCCGCGAAGTAGACGTGGTCATCTGTCCGCCCTTCACGGCGCTGCACCCGGTGGCTCAAGCCCTGGCGGGGTCCCCCATCATGCTGGGCGCGCAGAACGTGTCGGCGGATGATGACCCGGCGCGCACGGGACAGGTCTCGGCGGAGTTGCTGGCCGATGTGGGCTGCCGCTGGGTGATGCTGGGCCATTGGGAGGTGCGGCGGCACCTCGGCGATAGCGATGCGGTGGTGAACCGCAAAGTGCATCGCGCTCTGTCGGCGGGATTGCGACCTATTCTGCTCATCGGCGAGGCCCGCGACGCGCGGGAGGACTTCCAGGCCGCATTGGAGGCTCAACTGGCGCGGATACTTCAAGGCTGCGAGGCGGAACAGGTGAAGGGGATGGCTTTCGTCTACGAGCCGGAGTGGACCATCGGCGTAGCCGAACCGGCACCACCGGCGCGTGTCGCGGCTGGCTGCGGCTTTATCCGCGATTGGACAGAGCAGCATTTCGCTTCCTCCATCGCTCAAGAGGTGCGCATTATCTACGGGGGCAGCGTCACACCGGCCCATGCAGAGGCTCTCCTGGCCTCGCCAGAGGTAGACGGCCTGGGGGCCACGCGCAAGGGTCGCCGTGCCGAGACCTTTATCCAGATTGTACGTCACATAGCGAGGGCGAAGGCCAGACGTTGAGCCGCAAAGGACACGAAGGGAAAAAACGCAGCCCCCTTCGTGCTCGTTGTGTCCTTTTGTGGTAAGGTAACTGCTCAGGCTGGCGGTTGAAACCGTGCCATAGAGCCTACGGCTGGCCGTCCGCCTACGCGGACAGAGGCGTCCACGCCGGTGGACGCCTGGCCGAAGGCCTTTGGAGGCGATTTATGAAGTTTAAGAAATTATTCGGGTTACAGAAGCTGCCTGGCCGCTTACCTGCCCCGAACTGAAGCCTTCGGCGCGGCTCAGGCCGAGGGCTCAGGGCTGAGCAGCTCAAGCCCGCTGGAAGCGGGCTATTGAGCCTTCCAGACCACTTTCAGGGCGCTTGCAGCGCCCTTCCGCCGCTCAGCCTGGGGCTTCGAGC
>JACIWR010000368.1 GCA_014360845.1 Anaerolineae bacterium | reverse complement strand
ATCATAATCAAAGTAGTTGTTTACCTGCCAGCGGTAGGTGTGTGGTACTTGATCGGGCCAAGGCTCAATGCATTCCCAACAAAACTCCTCTCGTATCCAGGCCATTCCCCCTTGTGCCAAGAGCTCGGTCGCAAGATTTCGGGCATTAGGAGGATCATCATTAGTCTGGAATCGCAACGCCAAATGAACGTTCATCCCAAATGGTGACTGGACTGCCGCCGCAGCTTTGCTTTCTGACGCCGCCATCAGACTAAGGAATGGTCGGTCGCCATCATACCTGGTTGATTGCTGCGCTTTACCCCAGCCTGAAAGTGACAGGGCGAATAAACTAAGCAATACCAACAACAGAAGTTTGGGTCTCATTGTTACTCTCTGGCTGTAATATCTCCAAGTGACCAGCACGATAGAGAAACGACTATAGAGCCGGTTCATGTGTTTACGTGCCTTGTGGATAGCGGATGATGTCTTCTGGGAATTGGTTATTGGGCGTAATTCGCCGTCGTTGGTCGGTGAGAGCGCTGGGGCAGGCCGAAGCCCATCCTGGCACCGGTTTCAGCAAACATCATTTAGGCACAGCTGGAGTACTCTCAGCCTTGAATGGTGAGAGTTCTTCCAATCCATAATGGTCGGCATATACTCGATCCACGCCAATACAAATCTCGGTAAGAGAACATTTCCGGCAAACGGGGGCCTTTACTTTCGCCTGGCGCAACTGGCCTTCAAAGTCAAGAATAGCATCGTCGCCAGCTTCAGGGTCTGGGTCGCTGGCGACCGTCAGTCGAGGGAAAACATGCGCGCTGTGTTCCTCGTAGCCAGGCATATAGCAAAGTGGGAAGTCAGAAACCCAGGTCCAGTAGCCGCACTCTGTCGCTAACTCAAGGGCAGCTAGTAAATGGGGCATGGTCTCGGACAGACGTGGCGTGAGGCCAGTAAAGTCTTTTAAGACGCCGCCGGAGGCCTGGGGGTATGAAAAGCAAAGTGTGTGAACCTCGGGAAATCTTTGCGTGATAAACCGTGCTAAGGTTGCCAGGTGATTCAAATTGGCACGCGAGATCACAGTATTGGTAGCAACCTTAATACCGGCCCCAATCAGATTGGCAAGACCTCGAATGGTCTTCTCGAAACTGCCACGCCGGCGGGTTATAGCGTCGTGTATGTCGGCGGTGGGGCCAAGCAAGCTGACGAGCGCGCTGGTCAGACCAGCTCGGGTCAGTCGCGCGACAAGCGGACGGTGGCTCAGCGCAGTCGCATTGGTCTGCAGGTGAATACTGCGGAAGCCAACAGTCCAGGCATGAGCGATGATGGTTGGCAAATCTTTGCGCAGAGTCGGCTCGCCGCCGGTCAGGACCAGGCGACCGGCGCTCAGCATGCGATGCCGGTCAATCTCGGCGCAGACTTCATCCGTGGTCAGATCGGGTTGGCTCTTGTGGAATTCAACCGCACAGTGGCGGCAGCGCAGGTTACACCAGAAGCCGACGGAGACGTTCACATCAACCCGGTGAACCTCATCAACGGTAATCTGGTCTTGCCTCGTTTTCATCCCAGGTCTCCAGATGACCCAAAGTCTTTATGTACGTAGGAACGAGCCGCCCTCAGGGCAATTTGAACCGCTGACTCAACACCGGCAGCGAATGCAGCCGAGCCTGGGGCTGGGCGCCAGTCAGCACTGTGTTCGTCGGAGATGACCAGCAAGATCCCCACTGATACATTTCTGGCCTGGGCAACGGCCAGTATTGCGGCTGCTTCCATTTCGACGGTCAGCACACCTCGGGCCCGCAGGTCACTGGCAGTTGTTTTGAGTTCCCGATAGGGCGCATCAGTCGTCCATGTGGTACCGGCGAAAATTGATATGTCTATCTCCCGACCGGTGGCTAGCAAGGTTTCTACCCACCTTTCGTCGGCCACAGCTGGCGCCTGTGCGGGCAGGTAGTGGTAGGATGTTCCCTCGTGGCGGACGGCGTTTTGGACTACAACCAGCGACCCGACCGGAACATGACTTTGCAGACTGCCGGCAGAACCGACGAACAGGAAAGCACGCCCACCGCAGGCGATCACTTCCTCCAGCGTCGCTGCCGCCAATGGCGCGCCGGCCGGCATCAGCATCAACGAGAGGGCTTGACCTCCGACATGACCGTGATACAACCGGGGCGAACCACCCTGTAACCAGTGTGTCGCCGGTGTTGCCGTGGTCTCTACAATCATCTGCCGCCAGACTTCGGGCAGAAAACAGCCGATGACGAGAGGTTGCACAGCCAGATCGTCGAGTGCCATCCCATGAGTAGCGCAATAGTAATCCCGCGCCATCTGCGCCGTAAACAGGACGTCACCATCATCAAAGTTGAAAGCATCTAAGCACGACAGCGGGAGAGTGGTTATCATAGCAACCTCGGTCGACGGCCGCTGAGAACTCGCCGGGGGTTCAACTCATCGCTTCCATATACTGCAATGTAATGGGCATCAACCCCCAGACAAATGGGTGCAAGATCACAATCGGCGCAAACGGATGGTTTGACCTTGCTAGTCTGGCTCAGGCGGTGGTAATCTGTGACTCGATTCTCACCGTCGGGCCGGCTTGGGTCAGTACCCACCGCACGGCGGGGAACGACATCAGCGCTGTGCTCCTCGTAGCCAGGCAAGCCGCACAGGGGGAAATCGGACACCCAGCACCAGATGCCACGTCGGTCAGCGACCGGCAGAGCTTCCAGCAAGTAGGCAGTTGTCGTCGAAAGCCTGGGAACGATTTCCTGAAAATGGGTACGGGCGCCTCCGGTGACCTGAGGGTATGAAAAGCACATTGTGCACAAGCCAGGAAATTCCTCTGCAACAAATTGAACAATTTCTAGCAGGTGGGCGACATTGTCTCGCGTGACGACCGTGTTGGTGGCCAGTCGCACCCCTTGACGTTGGAGGGTATGCAAGCCGGCAACGGTGTGCGCAAAACCGTCAGGATGCCTGACAATTCGGTCGTGGACTTCAGCCGACGGTCCATGCAGGCTAACGAGCGCGCTGGTCAGGCCAGCCTTAGCCAGTTGGCTTGCCAGTTGCCCGTTGGCGAGGCCAGTGGCGTTAGTTTGCAAATGGATATCGTCAAACCCTCCGCGGGCGGCGTAACGCACGATTTCAACGAGATCGCGGCGCAGAGTCGGCTCACCGCCAGTCAACACTAGCCTGGCGGCGCCACGATCTCGGTAGAACTCAATCTCGGTGCAGACCTCGGTGAAACTCGGCGCGGGGACGTGACGTTTTCCGGCGACAGCACAATGTCGGCAGTTTTGGTTGCATATAAAACCCAGTTTGAGATCAACCTCTAGCAGTGATGGAGAGTTATTCTTCACAATAGACTATCCTGTCCTCTGGAAATTGTGCGCTTCCGTGGCAGCAGGCGGTCAATAAACCGTGCAAAGTCGCCGGTTCGCTGATCGAAAGTCCGGGCCGCTGCCAGAAGATCTATCTCGATCACTGGCTGGACAACGTAATGTGCACCTCGCCGCAGTAGGGCAGTGGGGTGAAGAGCAACACTGTGTCCCTGCACGATGACTGTGCGGCAGCCATGCGCAGCGTCAAGCAGTTCAGCCAGCGTGCCATTACACAAGGCCGAGCCCGTAATGCAGGCGACCTGAGCCTGCCGGATCAAATCGGCGCTATGAGAGCCATCGTGGAGTTCAAATGATCGCCCTCGTAGCTGGGATTTCCAAGCAGCCACCCGCTCGCGAAGTCGAGCCGCCGGAACGGGATGAGCCACGTTGAGTTCAGCCACCAGCACCCGTTTTATACATGGCTCGCTCACTGCTTCCGGTAGATATCCGCCAAAGCCAATCACGGCTACAGTGTCTCCCTCCTGAACCAGTGAAGCGAGTGGAACCGCACCGGATTGAGCGATCAGCCCTACGGCGCACAGTTCTTCGGATGTCAGGTAGGGTTGTGCGACTGCACTGGCGATAGCCACCGCTACAGCCACCTCACATAGTGTCTCGCCTCGTTCCGTTTGCAGGAGACTGTTGGTTAGCAGGGGGTCGGTCTGGGCCTGTTTTAGCAGATACTCTGCAAAGGTGCGACGCATGTCCAGATCCATCACGTAATTTGAGAGCGCATTCTGATAGTTGAGAGCAACCCCCTGGTTGCCATTGTCCAGAGCTACGACGACATACACTTGATCGAGCGTGAGATCGCCAATGCGAGGCATGTCGTCATGCTGGCGGGCTAGTGCTAGCGCCTCATTAAGCGTTTCTCGAATCAACTCGCAGCTGTTCAGGGCCTTTTGATTCCAGTTCAT
>JACIWR010000367.1 GCA_014360845.1 Anaerolineae bacterium | reverse complement strand
CGGCGTACTGGGCCCGCCGCTCGCGGAAGGGGGCAAAGTAAGCGGCTAAGTCGGCGGCGAATTGCCTTTTGTGTTCTACACAACCGATTTTGGCCGCCCGGCAGTCGGCATCAATCTGGGCGATGGTGGCTTCGTCGGTGAAATGGCGGTGTATCTGGAAGACGTTGCAAACCTCGGGGCGGCCCGGGTCGGAGCGGTACTGGCGCTGCGGGTCGGTGACCATGGTCATCACCCGCTTGAGCATTTCCTCGGGCTCGGCGGAGATCTCGATGTGATTATTGAGCGATTTGCTCATCTTGTTTTCACCGTCGGTGCCCAGCACTTTGGGGAAGTCGGTGTACTTGGCTTGCGGCTCGATGAGGACCGGGCCGAAGAGATGGTTGAAGCGGCGCACGATCTCGCGGGTGAATTCCAGGTGCGCGGCCTGATCAATGCCCACGGGTACGGTGTCCGCTTTATACAGGGTGATGTCCGAGGCCATGAGTACCGGATACCCCACCAGCCCGTAGTTGACGTTGTCCGGCTGCTGGCGGGCTTTCTCTTTGAAGGTGGGTAGCCTCAGCAGCACTCCCAAGGGGGTGACCATTGACAAGATGGTGTGCAATTCTGTCACCTGGGGTACGTGCGACTGCACAAAGATGATGGTTCGCTCAGGGTCCATCCCCGCGGCCAGCCAGTCGAGGACCATGTCACGGGTCCATTCCCGCAGATACTCGGTCTCTCGCAGCGTGGTCAGGGCATGGAGGTCCACTACGCAGTACACGCAGTCATATTCATCCTGAAGAGCGACGTAATTTTGAATAGCACCCAGGTAATTGCCCAGATGCTGGCGGCCAGTGGGCCGTGCTCCACTGAAAACGCGACCTTTTGACATATCTTCTCCTCTTCTACCTCTGCTTTTTGCGGCTCACGTTTCACGGCTCATCGGTATCACCGGAATCCCGTTTTCGCGTTTCTTTTCCTCGTTCAGCTGATTCAAGTTTACCACAAATCGCACCGAGGGGCAAGTAGTTTGTCCTTGATCCCGGTTCGTGGTACAATTAAGATGCCCAGGGCGTTACAGCACCTCAAACCACATCAGCACTCCGAGCACGATAAACGCCGCCGACGCGATTTTGGTCATCACAGAAGCGGGTACAATGCTGCTCAGTGCTCTTCCACCCACCACCCCTAACAATGTGACCAGGGCCAGAGCCAGTGTAGCTCCGGTGAAAACTGCCCAGGGTTTGCCATGCTTACAGGTCATGCTGATCACGGCCAATTGAGTTTTATCGCCTAACTCGGCGACGAAGAGTAGAGCGAAGGTGCTGAGGAGTACTTTCCAATCCATGTAATCCCTCCGGTAAAGTGATGACGAGGGAAGCCCATTGGGGCATCGGTGCTTCCCTAACGGCTGGGATATTATAGGTGAGCGTGGCGATTTTAGCAAGTCGTGGGGGAGAAGGGTCTGGGCCGGACCGCCGCGTGAGTTCGAAAGGGAACGAGGTTGATGAAACGATCTGGCACGTGGTTTGTGACCTTGTTGGATGTGTTCAGTGCCGGGGCGATCTTGTTGGGTCTATACCTGGCCCTGCTGTGGGCTCCCACCGAGGCTACGATGGGACATGTGCAGCGCATTTTTTATTTTCACGTGCCCGCGGCCTGGGTGGGACTCTTTGCTTTCCTCGTCACTCTGATGGCCAGCATTCTGTATCTGTGGCGCAGGACGCAGGTGTGGGATGTTGTTGCCGCATCCTCAGTGGAGATTGGGGTGCTCTTCTCGCTGATGACCATCGGCAGCGGTTCCATCTGGGCCCGCCTGACCTGGAACACGTGGTGGACCTGGGATCCGCGCCTGACGACTATGACGATGATGCTGGCTATTTACCTGGCCTACCTGATTTTGCGGGGGGCGATTGAGGAGCCGGGCCGGCGGGCGCGCTTCGCGGCTGTGTATGGCATCGTGGGCTTCGTCAGCGTGCCCATCACTTTTATGGCCATCCGCTGGTGGCGCACGATCCATCCCGTCATCCTCAGCAGCTCCGGCTTCGAGCTCAGCCCGCGGATGCTGATCACATTGCTGGTCTGCGTCGGGGCATTCACCCTGTTGTACTTCAGCTTGCTGGTGCATCGCGTGCGTGGGGTGCTACGGACCAACCCGTTGCCGTAACCCCGCCGCATCCGCGTCGGGCCACGGGCCCGACCTACTTGGGAAGGGACAAGGGATGGTTCACTGAAAGCGGTCATGGTGGACCGCCTCTTGGGGAAACGGTGATGATATTTCGCGATGACTTGACCGAATACGACCGGGCGCGAGAGCGCATGGTACAGAGCCAGATTGAGGCCCGCGGGATCAAGGACCCGCGGGTGCTGGAGGCCATGCGCCAGGTGCCTCGTCACCTGTTCGTGCCCGTGGACATGCGCGGCTCCGCTTACCGGGATAGTCCGCTGCCCATTGGTGAGGGACAGACCATCTCTCAGCCCTATATCGTGGCTTTGATGACCGAGATGCTGGAGTTGAGCGGTGAGGAGCGGGTGCTGGAGATCGGTACGGGCTCCGGTTATCAGGCGGCTATTCTCAGCTTGCTGGCTCGCGAGGTATACACCGTCGAGCGCCTGCCCAGCCTGGCCCAACGGGCGGAGGAAGTGTTGCGCCAACTGGGATACACCAATGTCCACATCCGTGTCGGCGATGGGACCTTGGGCTGGCCGGAGCACGCGCCTTACGAGGCGATTATCGTCACTGCTGCTTCTCCGGAGGTGCCGGCGCCCCTGCTCGATCAACTGGCCGATGGCGGGCGACTGGTAGCTCCTGTGGGGCCACGCTGGAATCAAACCCTGGTGCGCGTGCGTCGGGAAGGAGACCGTTTTCATAGGGAACGATTGACGGCGGTGGCCTTTGTCCCCTTGGTAGGTAAGCATGGCTGGCGTGAGGATGATGGCCTGTTGCGCCGTGTGATAGGTTAGACCGGACCTGCATGGGTCGGCAGGGGGTGTGATGATGAAAGAGGCAATGCTCTATCAGAAATTGGAGGAAGGGCGCGTTCAGTGTAATCTATGCGCTCACCGTTGTAAGATTGCTCCTGGCAAGCGAGGGGTCTGCGGCGTGCGGGAAAACGAGGACGGTACCCTCTTCACCCTGGTGTACGGCAAATCCATCTCGGCGGCGGTGGATCCCATCGAGAAAAAGCCCTTGTATCACTATCTGCCCGGAACCGGGGCTTTCTCCATTGCCACTGTAGGCTGCAATTTCCGCTGTGCCTTCTGCCAGAATGCGGACATCTCCCAGGCGCCCAGGGAAAGCCGGGATTTGGGCCGCTGGGCGCGAGATTTGCCCCCTGAACAGGTCGTGCACTTGGCCGAGTCATATAACTGTGCTTCTATTGCTTACACCTACACTGAACCGACTATCTTCTTTGAATACGCTTACGATACGGCGCTGATCGCTACCGCACGGGGCCTGAAGAACATTTTCGTCACCAACGGCTACATGGCCCCGGAAGCGCTGGACACCATCGGGGAGAATCTGCACGCGGCCAATGTGGACCTCAAGAGCTTCAGCGATGAGTTCTATCGCAAAATCTGCGGAGGCAGTTTGCAGCCCGTGCTCGACTCCATCCGCAAGATGCGCGAGATGGGGGTGTGGGTGGAAGTCACTACCCTGGTCATCCCCGGGCACAACGACAGCGATGACGAGTTCAGAGGCATTGCCGAGTTCCTGGTGAGTGTGGACCCCGACATGCCCTGGCATCTCTCTCGCTTCGTGCCTCACTACAAGATGCAGCACGTACCGCCCACTCCCGTAGACACCCTGCACCGCGCGGTGGAAATCGGCTACGAGGCGGGTTTGCATTACGTCTACGTGGGCAACGTGCCCGGTGACGAGTATGAGCACACCCGTTGCCCCCGCTGCGGCGAGACGGTTATCTACCGCATCGGGTACAGCGTGCGACTGAATGTGAAAGACAATAGCTGTCCCCGATGTGGCTCTCGTCTGGCCATCGTTTTCTGAAATGTTGGGCGGCGTGGGCGCGACTGAGGACGCACCGCCGTGAAACAGGCGGTGCTGATTGTGGGAGGAAAAGACCCCTACCTGCCGTCTCGGTCTGGCCGCTCACGACGCAGCCGTTGGCGGGGCTTCTCCTCCCCTTCTGGAAAACCTCATCAAAAAAGGGGAGGGGGTGACTACTCAGCCTATGCTCCAAGTCCCCGTCCCGGGGACGTTCCATGCGGCAAGATGCTGTCTTTTGCGCGGTTTTCTCAGCCGAGACGCCCCCGGGACGGGGGCTACGAGCCTGG
>JACIWR010000366.1 GCA_014360845.1 Anaerolineae bacterium | reverse complement strand
AAGGCGCCCCGCCGCGAACTGCCAGGGCTGGAAGAACAACCTAGCACCGACTTTAGGCGAAGGAGTGAGTCCAATAATGAAGACATGTCCCAAATGTGGAGCTCAAAACCGTAACAAGGCCAAGTTCTGTAATGAGTGTGGGCAAAGCCTGGTCGCCAAAACAGGCACCGAATTGCTACCATCCCCACCGCAGAACGCCACATTGAGCGTCGGTGAGACACTGCATACGGGGCGCTACGTAATCCGCCAGGTGCTTGGATGCGGGGGTATGGGAGCGGTTTACCAGGCCGAAGATATGCGCCTGCCAGGGCGTCTGGTGGCGATCAAGGAAAACGCGGACACTTCCCAGAATGCTCAGGCTCAGTTCCGTCAGGAAGCCAACATCCTGGCCCGACTTAATCACCCCAACTTGCCCAGGGTCACCGATCACTTTATCGAATCCAGCGGACGGCAGTATCTCGTTATGGACTACATTGCTGGTCAGGACCTGGATCAGATAGTCGCTGAGCGGGGTGCTTTGCCGGAAGCACAAGTGCTGCCCTGGATTGCCCAGGTGATGGACGCGCTGGAGTATCTACATAATCAGGACCCGCCTATTATCCATCGTGACGTGAAACCCGACAACATCAAAGTTACTTCAGACGGTCGAGTGGTTTTAGTGGACTTTGGGCTGGCCAAAACGTATCAGACAGGGCAGAAAACTAGCGTCGGAGCACGGGGGGTCTCGCCCGGCTTCTCGCCCCCGGAGCAATACGGTCAGGGGAACACGGATGCTCGTTCGGACATCTATGCTCTGGGGGCCACTATGTACGCCCTGCTTACCGGCACTCCATCGCCAGAGTCAGTGGACCGCCTGGCAGGAATGGAGTTTACCCCGCCACGAGCCATCAATGCCCGCATCTCGCCGAATACCGACCAAGTGATCATGAAAGCGATGAACATAGACCCTGCCCAGCGTTACCAGAGCATCGCTGAGATGCGTCGTGCACTGCTGCCGCCCGACAAAGAGGACAGGCCTCGGCTGTCTGGTTGGCTGGTCGCCGTGAGCGGAGTGGGCACGGTAGGCTTGATAATGCTTTGCGGGCTGTTGGCCATCGCCGGTGTTGTGCTTGTCACTCATCGGCCTGGAACTCCTACTCCTGTCGCCGAAACAACTCTTGCTCCTACACCCACTCCTACGCCGACCGCCACGCTGACCCCGACGCCTACTCGCGCATATACGCCCACGCCAACCCCTTCCCCTACCAGCACGCCTACTCCCGGACCACGAGCTGGTGAAGTCAAGGTGATCGGCAACGATGGAGCGGAGATGGTATATATTCCCGATGGCGAATTTACAATGGGCTCAGACGACCACGATGCTAACGCCAACGAGAAACCACCGCATAAGGTTTATCTTGACGCCTTCTGGATTGATCGCTACGAGGTCACCAACGCCCAGTTCCAGATGTTTGTGAACGCCACGGGGTATAGAACTACCGCTGAACAGAAAGGAAAGGGTGGGCGTTGGAGTATCACGTACAATGGCTGGGCGGAGTACAGTGGGTTGGATTGGAAGCATCCCTATGATGCCAGCGTGGGCATTGAGGGCATGGAGGATCATCCTGTGGTGCAGGTGAACTGGGATGACGCCGTTGCCTATTGCCAATGGGCTGGTAAGCGTCTGCCCACCGAAGCCGAGTGGGAGAAAGCAGCACGGGGGACGGATGGACGGCGGTATCCCTGGGGAGATGAGCTTCCTGTCGGGACCCGCTGGAATTTCTGCGGCGCCGAATGTAAGGACGAGTCTGGCCTTTCCTCAGATGGATACAAGCGTACTGCGCCGGTGGGGAGTTTTAAGGAAGGCAAAAGTTTTTACGGAGTGTATGACATGGCCGGCAATGTGTGGGAATGGGTCGCCGATTGGTATAGCGAGAATTATTACAGTGTCTCCCCCTACAAGAATCCCAGAGGACCTGACAGGGGCAGCAAACGGGTAATCCGTGGCGGCTCCTGGGCCAATGGCCCACAGGATGCGCGGGTGACCAACCGCCCCTCGTCCGAGCCAATTTACCGCTTGGATGTGCTGGGTTTTCGCTGCGCGATCAGCGCAGACGAGGTGCCGTATCCTTAGAATTCTACAGGCACCAGAAAGAGCCGGAGTTGGTCTGTTGCTCAGCATTGCCTGTTGACGGCGGTGCAAAATCCAGCTTGACGGTCGCTTTTACAGATACGATGAAGTCGTGGAGGTATCTTTATGAAAATATGTCCCAAATGTGGTGCTGAGAACCGCGACACGGCTCGCTTTTGTCGTGAATGTCGTACCCCGCTGGTCGAAAGAGAGGGGACGGCGATCATGTCTGGACCACTGGTCAATATGACAACCCTGCCTCCCCAGACTCTTCTGAGTGATGGGCGGTACGTGGTGATAGACATACTGGGCACAGGAGGTATGGGTGCGGTCTATCTGGCCGAGGATACCCGCCTGGCGGGGCACAAAGTGGCGATCAAAGAGAACTTCGATAGCTCACCCCATGCCCAGGCCCAATTTCAGAAGGAGGCAAGCCTTCTCGCCGCACTACGCCATAAGAACTTGCCCCGCGTGACCGACTACTTCATCGCTCCTAATGGTCGGCAGTATCTGGTTATGGACTACGTTGCTGGTGAGGACCTGGATGAGATGTTGCAGCGCCGAGGGGTACTTTCAGAGGAACAAGTTCTGCCGTGGATCTATCAGGTGATGGATGCTCTGGAGTATCTTCATAATCAACAGCCGCCCATTATCCATCGCGACGTTAAACCGGCAAACATCAAAGTTCAGCCTGATGGTCTGGCAGTGTTGGTGGATTTCGGCATTGCCAAGGTGTACGAGGTGGAGCAAAGAACGGCCATCGCGGCCCGGGCAGCCACACCCGGCTTCTCGCCTGTGGAACAATATACCGGAGGCACCGACGCGCGCTCGGATATTTACTCGCTGGGAGCGACGATGTATGCCCTGCTTACTGCTACTGTCCCGCCGGAATCACCCCTGCGCGCCGCCGGGGATACCATGCGCAACCCGCGGAACATCAATCCGCGCATCTCGACCAACACCGAGGCAGTGATCCTGCGAGCAATGGCTGTCGTTGCCGCGGAACGCTATCAGACCATTGCCGAGATGCGCCGGGCGCTGATGGGTCAGGAAGAGGAAAAGGCGGAGAAAAAAGAGAGACCCAGGAGTCGCTCCTTGCTTTTGGCTGGAGTGGGCGTAGTACTCGCCGCCGTCATACTGTTAGGGGGAGCTTTCCTGCTGGGTCAGAATGGTGGGCTGTCTGCGCTGGCCGGGGTTACTTCCACGCCAACGCCCACTGCTACTCCCACCTCCACGCCAACGTTCACCGCTACTCCCACTCACACGCCGACCCTGAAACCGACCGCCACAAGCACGGCTACCCCGAAACCAACGACCACTCCGCAGCCGACCCAGACGCCCACCAATACGCCCGTGCCCCCGACGCCGACGCCCACGGTGCGCTGGTTCTCTGCTCCTACGCTATTAGAGCCGGCTGATGGTGCCGTCTTTTCGGGTTACGACGCCGTGATCACCCTGCGCTGGACGGAGGTGGGAACACTGGCCGAGGACGAGTATTACGTGGTCAGTATCCCCCACACTCAGGGGATTGACGAGCAATGGGTGAAGACTGCATCCTGTCAGGTGCCCGCTTTCCTGTACGATTACGGCTTCGACTCGCGAGTGTACGAGTGGACTGTGGTCGTGAAACGTCACACTGGAACCCGGCCCAACGGGATGAAAGACGGCGTGCCGGTAGGCGACCCCAGCCCCACGTGGCATTTCACCTGGCAGTATACCGGGAAGCCTCATCAAGGTGGTAATGGCGGGCAGCCGCCACCGACACTGGCACCACCATAAGAGCATGTCTGAAAATCCGGTAGTTTCCCCCCTGAGTGTTGTTGAAGGAGTAGCAACGGTAGGTGCGGTTTCTTACCGCGCAACCCCGGTCACGACAACCGTCGGGTCGCGCTATAGAAAGCGCGGCTACTACTCCCTACCCCAACCACGGTAAAATATCCAGCAACACTCTGCAGGGAGACGGCCGAAAATTCGGACTTCAAGCTTCTATAGCCCCAGAGGCACACAGAAATTTCAGTGTAGTTCTGTGTGTGTGATTCTGTGGCTGATTCCCGCCTAGACCTCGGAGGTCTAACCAGAAGCATTTTTCAGACACGCTCTAAGACGCGTCCTTATTCCTTCAAGACAGCGATGTGGTGATTTGTCAAGTGGATCATGAAGCCTGTATAGCCTG
>JACIWR010000365.1 GCA_014360845.1 Anaerolineae bacterium | reverse complement strand
TCCATCTGCCCCAAAAGTGAAATGCACTCCTGACAATCTTCATATTTGACAGTTGCCCTGGGTTGTGATATATTACACCAACTTCAACCCACCACCACTGCCCACAAGCACATTGTGAAGCCTTTGCGCAGAGCACTGTGCTTTTCGTTTGTGACCAACGCTCTGCCCTGGAAGGGAGGAACATGGGAGTATGATCGAAGTCGAGAATCTGACCAAATACTACGGCAATTTGGCAGCGATCCACAATCTCAACTTCCGCGTGGAGCGAGGGGAGATTTTGGGTTTCCTGGGGCCGAATGGGGCCGGCAAGACCACTACTATGCGCATCCTCAGCGGTTATATGCCCCCCAGTTCCGGCACGGCGCGCGTTGCCGGCTTCGACGTCTTCGCCGATTCGCTGGAAGTGCGCCGCCGCATTGGGTACATGCCGGAAACAGTGCCTCTTTACCCGGAGATGTCCGTGCGCTCCTATTTGGATTTCATGGCCCGCATCCGCGGCGTTACCCAGCGGAAGGCCCGCGTGGAAGAGGCGATGGAGGCCTGCCACATTACCGACCGGGCGGATACCATCATCGGCAAACTGTCGAAAGGATACCGCCAGCGCGTGGGCCTGGCCCAGGCCCTGGTCCACGATCCCGAAGTGCTCATCCTCGACGAGCCGACCATCGGGTTAGACCCGAAGCAGATTATCGAGGTGCGCCAGCTCATCAAGAATTTGGGCCACGAGCGGACCATCATCCTCAGCACTCATATCCTCTCCGAGGCGCAGCAGACCTGCGGTCGGGTGCTGATTATCAACGAGGGGGAGATTGTGGCCGAAGGCACGTCCCAGCAGCTCACCAATCGTCTGAGCCGGGGGACACTGCTTCGGGTTCAGGTGGCTCAGCCGGGCGATGAGGTGCTTCATGCCTTGCAGGCGGTGCCGGGTGTGGTTGGCGTGGAAGCAGGAGACGGCGGCTCTTACAGCGTCACCTGCGCTCAGGGGCAGGATTGTCGTTCGGCGATAGCCGCAGCCGTGGTGAACGGCGGTTGGGGTCTGTTGGAGATGCACTCGGTGGAGATGAGTTTGGAGGACATCTTCCTCAAACTGACGGCGGAGGAAGCGGCAATGCCGCTGGGCGAGCAGCAGACTGAGGAAGGGAGGTCACATCATGCGTAACGCTTTAGCCATCGCACGACGCGAGTTACAGGCTTATTTCGTCTCACCTATCGCTTACGTGGTCACGGCAGCCTTCCTCCTGGTCAGCGGTTATCTTTTCGCCGCTATCTTGCTCCTCTCACGGGAGGCGACGCTGCGCTATCTTTTCGGTAGCTTGACCACTGTTCTGCTCTTCGTCGCTCCGCTACTGACCATGCGTCTATTGGCTGAGGAGCAGAGGTCGGGAACGTTGGAACTGGTGCTGACTTCGCCGGTGAAGGACTGGGAGGTGGTGTTGGGCAAGTGGTTGGCCAGCCTGGGCTTGTTCGCCGGCATGTTGTTGCTCACGGGCTACTATCCCCTGATCCTGTGGCGCTACGGCAATCCGGACTGGGGACCCCTGCTCACCGGTTACGGTGGTGTGCTATTGTTGGGTGGGGCCTTACTGGCCCTGGGAACTTTCACCTCAGCGCTGACGAGCAATCAGATCATAGCCGCTGTGCTGGGCGTGGGTCTCACCGTGTTGGCCTGGCTGATAGATGCCGTGGCGCAATTCACCGGCCCACCCATCTCCGGTGTGTTCACCTATCTGTCCCTCAGTTCGCATTTCTTCGACTTTCTGCGCGGCATCGTGGATACCAAGGACGTGGTGTACTACATCAGCGTGATTGTGGCGGCCTTGTTCCTGACCACCCGCGTCTTGGAGACAAGGAGGTGGCGATAGATGCGTGAGCGATGGCGTTCAGGTGTGATTTACTTGCTCTACATTGGACTGATAGACCTGGTTGTGGGACTGGGTTTGTACCTCGTGCTGCGGCAGTTCAACACCACAGTGGAGGTTTTACTGGTCCTGGGGCTGGTCTGCATCGGGCTGTTTGTCGTCAGCCGACCCGAGGAGGTAAAGAGGATGCTGACCGGGCGCGCGGCGCGCTACGGTGGGAGCGCCACCCTGATGAGTGTAGCGCTCATTGGCATCCTGGTCTTGGTGAATTTCCTGGGCAATCGCCATCACAAGCGCTTCGATCTGACGGCCAGCAAAGAGTACTCCCTTTCGCAGCAGACCTTGCAAATCCTGGCCGAGCTGGAGGAACCGGTGGATATCGTCGCTTTCTTCACCGTCAACTACTACTACCGCCAGCAGGCCGACGATTTGCTCACCGAGTACCTCTATCACACCGACAAATTGCACTACCAGGTGATTGATCCCGAATTGCAGCCGGGTGTGGCCCGTCAGTATGGCATTACCCGCGATGGCACCATGCTCTTTCTCCAGGGCGACCGGCGGGAAGAGGTCTTCTATCCCGATGAGAAGAGCATCACTTCTGCCATCTTGAAAGTGACTCAGACGGAGACCAAGACCATATACTTCATCACCGGGCACAAGGAGCGCGACCCGGAGAACAGTGGACAGGGCGGCTATAGCACCATTCGCCAGGCGCTGCTGGACGAGAACTACCAGGTCAGCACCTTGAATCTGGCCACCATCACCGACACCGTGCCTGTGGACGCAGCGGCTCTGATCCTGGCTGCCCCGCAGGTTCCCCTCTCGGATGAAGAGACAGAGATTCTGAAAAACTACCTGGACGGCGGGGGCAAGCTCATGTTCCTCACCGATCCCACACTGCCTAACGTGCTGGGCAACGATTACCTGGCCAAGTGGGGTTTTAGCTTGCGAGATGATATGGTGGTGGACCCCAGCGGAGCCTTTTTCGGCGATTATCTGGCCCCGCTGGTGACCCGCTATCCCTACAGCACGATCACCAAGGACCTGGGCGGGTTGACCTCTTTCTTCCCTGTTGCCCGCTCGCTCGATGCCATGTCTGAGTTGCCCGATGGTGTGGTGACCAACCGCTTAATCGAGACCAGCAACACCAGTTGGGGCGAGACGGACCTGGAGAACCCGCAGCTCAGCAACGACAAGGCCGCCGATGCGCAGGGGCCTCTGGTGCTGGGCATCAGTGCAGAGATGACGGATAGCGGCGCGCGACTGGTTGTTTTCGGCGATTCGGATTTCGTCACGGACGATGTGCTGCGCACGGTGAGCGGCTCACTGGGTAACAAGGACTTGTTCCTCAATGCCGTCAATTGGCTGACCGAAGAGGAGATTCTTATCTCCATTCGCAGCAAGCCGACCGATGTGCGGCAGATCGCTCCTTTGACGGGTATCCAACAGCGATTGATTCTTTACTCCAGTGTTGGGGTCTTGCCCCTGGTAGTGCTCATCGCCGGGGCTTGGGTCTGGTGGAGCCGGAGGTAGTCGGGTATGTCATTTCCGCGAGGTGAGGTATGAATCGCAGAAATTTGGTTTTGCTGTTGGTTGTGCTGGCCCTTTTGGGTGGCTATGTTTACTTCGCCGAGATACGAACGAGCCAGACATCTACCGAGGAGGTCTCTGCCGAGCAAGAGGAGTTGTGGACGATAGAGGCTGATAATGTAATCCGCCTCCAGGTTGAGCAGCCGGTGACGGCCAACGCTGTGCGACTGACGTATTACGAGGAGAGCGGCTGGCAGTGTGAAGAACCACCTCTCGAAGCAACGGATCAGGACCGCGTGCAACAGGTGGTCTCGCAACTGAGTACTATCCGTGTCAATCGCGTGTTGAGCGAGACCACCGCCCCACTCAGCGTCTTCGGGCTGGCCGCGCCGAGTTATATCATCCGCCTTATGCCCCGGGAAGGGGCTGAGCAGGTGTTGCGCATTGGGGATCAGAATCCGCAGGGCACATCCTATTACGCGCAGATCGAAGGACAGCAGCCCATCTACTTGCTACCCACTTACGCCATTGATCAGGCGCTTGATCTACTGGACTCGCCCCCCGAGGCTCCGACCCCAACTCCTACGTCTATCGTCACACCAGAGCCTGTAAGTTCGCCGGAAGTGGAGGAGACTCCTACACCGCAGTAATCACCCTGACCATGTGCAAGTCTCCCGCTGGTAAATCGTCGGGCGTCGGCGACAGGCGCTGACGCGGCATAAACCGGGACACGGATGGCGTGTCCCTGGCGCAGCAGGCTGAGAACCTGCGCTTTAAGTGAGGTAACTGCTCATGCTGGCGGTTGAAACCGCACCATAGAGCCTGCGGCTGGCTGTCCGCCGGCGCGGACAGGGGCGTCCACGCCGGTGGACACCTGGCCGAAGGCCTTCAGAGGCGATTTCAA
>JACIWR010000364.1 GCA_014360845.1 Anaerolineae bacterium | reverse complement strand
GGCTTTCCTGCTGGAGGGACTGCGGGTCGCCTTGCCCCAGGGTTTCGAGGCCTGGCGTTTCGTCATCTATCCCGTGCTGCTGCTGATTATCATGCTTCTACGGCCCCAAGGCCTACTGGGTGGAGTGGAGTGGGGGTTCCTCAAACCACCTCAGGTACAGCCTAAGACCACTGGCGGAGACGAAGGGGAGTAGATATGACACAGGAAAACACACTTAGCGTCAACCCTAATCCGACCACCGACGACAAAGTCGTCTTGGAGATCACAGGCCTGACCAAATTCTTCGGCGGCCTGAGAGCCGTGCATAATTTCGATGTCACTATCCAGGAAGGCGAATTAGTGGGACTGATCGGCCCCAACGGTGCGGGCAAGACCACTATTTTCAACATGATCACCGGTCTGTACTCCGTCTCGGCGGGCGACATCAAATTCAAAGGGCAGAGTATCGTGGGGATGGAGCCCCATGCCATCACCCAATTGGGCATCGCCCGCACGTTCCAGAACATTCGCCTCTTCCCTAACCTGACGGTGCTGGATAACGTGCGCATCGCCTATCACCCTCACGCCGGCTACAACATGGTGGAGTCCATCCTGCGCACGGGACGCTTCGGCTCCAGGGAAAAAGAGCTGACCGATCAGGCCCTGGACTTCCTGGCCGTGTTTGGCCTGCAGGATCGTTACAACGAAATCGCCAGCAGCCTGCCCTACGGTGAGCAACGCAAGCTGGAGATAGCCCGCGCCCTGGCCGCGGAGCCCAAGCTCCTTCTGCTGGACGAGCCGGCGGCCGGCATGAACCCTGGAGAGGTCATTGAGCTGATGGATCTGATTCATTTCATCAGAGACAAGTTCAAGCTAACGATTTTCCTCATCGAGCACCAGATGCGGGTGGTGATGGGCATCTGCGAATGGATCACGGTGATGGACTTCGGGGAGATCATCGCCCGCGGGACGCCGCGCGAGATTCAGAACGATCCCAAAGTGATCGAAGCCTATCTGGGCAAAGGGGCGGTAGTTGGAGCCAGAGCGGAGGTGACCTAGGATGATTCTGGAAGTAAAAGACCTGCATGTTTTCTACGGAGCTATCCATGCCTTACACGGCATTTCATTTCATGTTGAAGAAGGCGAGATCGTGACCCTCATCGGGGCCAACGGCGCAGGCAAGAGCACCACGCTGAACACCATCTGCGGCTTGCTACGACCTCGTCAGGGGCAGATATTCTTCAAGGGACAGGACATCACCAAAATACCCGCCGATCAGATCGTCAAACTGGGCATCTCCCAGGTGCCAGAGGGCCGCAAGATATTCGCACCTCTCACCGTGAAAGAGAACCTGGAGATGGGCGCTTTCACCCGCAACGATAAACAGGGGATTCAGAAATCCATGGAACGGGTTTTCGCCAGCTTCCCGCGCCTGCAAGAACGACTATCGCAGCTAGGCGGTACCCTATCCGGCGGTGAGCAGCAGATGCTGGCCGTGGGTCGCGGCTTAATGTCCAACCCCCAACTTCTGCTGTTGGACGAGCCTTCCATGGGCCTGGCCCCCATCCTGGTCGAGGAGATTTTCCAGATCATCCGCGAGATCAACGAGCAAGGGGTGAGCATACTGCTGGTGGAGCAGAACGCTAACATGGCACTTCAGGTGGCCCATCGCGGCTACGTGCTGGAGACGGGACGCATCGTCCTGGAGGGCACCGCCCAGGAACTACGCGCGAACCCGCAGGTGAAAGCTGCTTACCTGGGCGGATAGGTGATCGCAGACAAAGCAGAATTCAACGGACGCTCCAACCCACCATCCAGCAATGATTATCCAGCTTCCGAGCCCGGGGCCATGACCGGGAACCGGAGGAAACGCGGGGTGAGAGTCAAAATTACACTGGCTGCCCTGCTAATAGCAGCAGCCATCAGCCTGGTGCTGGCCGGTTGCACACCCGTCGAGGTGGCAACGCCACGCCCACAAGATACCCTCATCGTCGGCACGAGCGCCACCCAACCGCCCATGGAATTCCTGAATGAGCAAGGCGAGTTGGTGGGCCTGGATGTGGACCTGATGCGGGCCGTCGCCAGGGCGGCGGACCTGAACGTGGAATTCGTGGACGCGCCAGCCGATACCCTCATCGCCGGACTGGACGCAGGCCAGTTCGATGCGGTCATCTCTTCTTTGCTCATTACCCCAGAGCTGGAAGAGCTGGCCGATTTCACCCAACCTTACCTCAACGCCGGGCAGGTGGTGGTTGTCCGCGCCGGCACTCAGGAGATCAAAAACCACCACGACCTGGCCGGGCATAAGGTCGGCGTCCAACTGCACTCCGCCGGAGCCGAGGCCGTCGCGGAGATCAAAGGCGCTGTGGTCAAAACCTACGACACCATTGACCTGGCCTTTGTGGACTTAAACGGTGAGCAAATTGACGCCGTCGTCACCGCCGCCCCGGTCGCTTATGACTTCGTGTACAGCTACGGCGGCAAACTCCAAATCGTCGGTCAGCCCTTCACCACGGAATACCTGGGCATCGCCCTGCGTAAGGGCAACACCGCCCTGCTCGACAAACTCAACGCCGCCCTGGCCGCCGTCCGAGCCCAGGGCCTGGTAGACGAACTGGTCCGCAAGTGGACCTCTCCTCCCAAATTGGTGATACCTGAGCCCCAGGGCCTCATCAAGTTCGTCTCTGCTCTGGATGAGTACACCGTCCAAATCACCCTGAACCGGCCTGATGGCCTCTTCCTCACCAAACTGGCCTTGCCTCCCCTGGGCATGATGAGCCCCACCGCCATCCGCCAGCATCCCACCGATCTGCACCAACACCCGGTGGGTACCGGCCCCTTCCAACTGACGGACTGGGTGCCGGGCAAGAGCATCACCCTCACCCGCAACGAGGAGTACTGGGGCGAACCGGCCAGGGCGCAGACGCTGATCTTCACCATCACCCCTGACCCCGCGCTGCGCGTGCAGGCAGTGCTCAGCGGCACAGTGGACAGCGCCGACGAGTTACCCCTGCAAGACATCGCTACCCTGAAAGACAACGAGGCAACGCAGGTCCTTCTCCGTCCGGCGCGAGCCATCGGCTACCTGGCCATCAACCAGGATTTCGCCCCCTTCGACAAGCTGGAAGTGCGGCAGGCTTTGAACCATGCCATAGACCGCGAACGTGTAGTAAATGCGGCCTTTCCCGACAACGGCCAGGAGGCTCGCGGGCTGATACCTCCGGCGGTCTTCGGCTATAACTCCAAGGCGACCACCTATGCCTATGACCCGGCCAAAGCGCGCTCGCTGTTGGCCTCCGCCGGTTACACCCAGGGTTTCACCACCACCTTGTGGGTTCCACCGGCCCTGCCTCCCTACCTGCTGACCGCACCGGATCAGATAGCAGCGCGCATCCAGGAAGACCTGGCCGCCATCAGCGTCACCGTGCAGATCACCACCGCTGACCTGCTCACCTTCAGCGACAAAGTGACACACGGCCAGGCCCCTCTGGCCATCCTGGGTTGGGCTTCGACCATACCTGACGCCGATAGCTACCTGACGCCTATCCTGACAGCGACCAACGCCTCCCTGGGCAGCGCCACCGTGAGCGCAGAACTACTCGACCTCCTGGAAGAGGCCCGCACCCAGACCAGTTCCAGCCGGAGACAGCAAATCTACAACGAAATCAACACCGCGATACATGAGAATGCCCTGGTCGTCCCCCTGGTCGCTTTCGCCGACGCCGTGGCCGCCCGATCTTCCGTGGAGGGGCTCACACCCAGCGTCATTGGCTGCGAGGACTTCCGCCTGGCTCACAGCGACCAGCCGACCTATACCCATGCCCTGCTTAGCGAGCCACCGGGCCTGGACCTGGCCGATGAGACGGATACAGTCGCCTGGCAGGTGGGCGCGCAGATCACCGAAGGACTGATGCGCTTCAAACCCGGCAGTGCGGACGTGGAACCCTGGCTGGCAGAGCACTACACCGTCTCCGATGACGGGCTGACCTACACCTTCTACCTGCGCCAGGGCATCACCTTCCACGACGGCACACCCTTCAACGCCGATGCGGTGGTTTTCAACTTCGAACGCTGGTGGGATGCGCAGAGCCGTTATCACCGCGGACGAAAGGGGGAATTTCGCTTCTTCCTGTCGGCCTTCGGAGCCTTCCGCCAGGACTCCCCCTAGCACGCCCCTTGAGGCAGGCTTTCGCCGTCCCGCAGTTGTACCGCGGGGTTACTACTCAGGCTAGCAGGCGCACTGTCCTCCCCAGGCTCGTAGCCCCCGTCCCGGGGGCGTCTCGGCTGAGAAAACCGCGCAAAAGACAGCGTCTTGCCGCATGGAACGTCCCCGG
>JACIWR010000363.1 GCA_014360845.1 Anaerolineae bacterium | reverse complement strand
AACTGTTCACCGTTGCGTTTCACTCCATCCAGGACACCACTGGCGAATTATACCTAAAACAAGAGCACCGCTGGTCGGATCAGTGAGCTTTCACTTATCTCCGAGCGGTGCCCTGCGGGGGTGAGTCAGCTATAATAATAGCATATAATCCCAAATAATGCGTAAAAATAGCGTAAATTTCACGTAAACTATACGTAAACCGTAGAAATCCCCATTCGCAGTCACGCAGCGCGGCCAAACCGCCCACGACCAAACAACCGAGCGACCACACGACCACACACCCAGAGGTGAGCCATGATTCCTCTGAAACTGCGCCTGTACAACTTCATGTGTTACCGCGACCCCCAGACCCTGGATTTCAGCGGCATCCATCTGGCCTGCCTGGCCGGCGATAACGGTCACGGCAAATCCGCCCTCCTGGACGCCATGACCTGGGCCTTGTGGGGCCGGGCGCGGGTCGGAGCCCGTCACGACGATGAACTCATCCATCTGGGCCAAACCGAGATGGAAGTCGAATTCGAATTTGCCCTGGGTGACGCCCGCTACCGCGTCATCCGCAAACGGGACAGCCGCCAGCGGGGCCAGAGCGTCCTCGAACTGCAGGGCTGGGACGGCTCGCGATTCATACCCCTTACCGAGCCCACCATTCGCGCCACGCAGACCCGCATCAACTCTCTGCTGCGCATGGATTACGACACCTTCATCAACTCCGCCTTCTTGCTCCAGGGGCGCGCCGACGAGTTCACCATCAAACCCCCAGGCGAGCGCAAACGCATCCTGGCCGATATCCTGGGCCTGGGCCTGTACGACGAATACGAGGAACGAGCCAAAGAACTGGCCAAGGCCAAAGCCCAAGAAGCCGCACTCCTGGCCGCCCAACTGGCGGAGATAGACCGCGAGTTGGCCCGGCAGCCCCAGTACGAGGCCGACTTGCAGCAAGCCGAGTCCGATGTCGCCCGTCTACACGCCGCCCTGCAGACCGCCGAGGCCGAATTGCGCGCCTTGCGCGAGCAACGCAAAGCCCTGGAACTGCACCAAAAGCAAGTGACCGAGCTATCGGCCCGCCTGGCCGAAGGCGAGAGCGAACTGGCTTCCCTGGACCAGCAGATAGCCACCGTACAGGCCCGCCTGGCCGAGTTCGAAGCGGTACTGGCCCGCCAACAAGACATCGAAAAGGGATACGCAGCTCTGCTGGAAGCCCGGCAACGGGCCGAAGCGCTCAGCGCCAAACAAGATCAGGCCATGGCCCTCCACACGCGCCGCGAAGCCCTGCAGCGAGCGGTAGACCAGGCACGCCACGATTTGGAAAAAGAGCGCAGCAGCCTGAGCAGTCAGGTGGAAGAGCTGGAAAAGAAAACCCAGTACATCCCCGCTCTCAAGGCCGAACTGGACGAGGTGCGAGCGCGCTTGCAACATCTGGCCGAACAGGAAGTAGCGCGCGAGGCCAGGCAACGGGAAATGCAGAATTACCGCGAGGAAGTGGCCACCCTGCGCGCGCAGAACGAGCAACTAAAAGCGGAGATGGACGCGCTTAACGACAAAATTCAACTTCTTCGCGGCACAGCCGAAGCCCGCTGTCCCCTCTGCGGCCAGGGACTCTCCACCACCGACCGGGACCGCTTGCTGGAGGATTTCGTCGCCCAGGGCAAGGCCAAAGGCGACGACTACCGCCGCAACCAGGAAGCCATCCGCCAACGCTCGCAGCAGATCGAGAGCCTGGAAGCGGAGATAAAAGCCCTGACCAAAGAGCTGGCCATTCAGACCGGATTACAGCGTCAGGCGGCGGCTGCGGAACAACGCCTCAACGACGCTCTGCAGGCCCAGGAACGGGTGGAAGAATTGCGCAGCGCTCTCACGACTCTCAACCGCCGCCTGGAAGATAGTGACTACGCCCTGGAGGAGCAACAGCAACTGGCCGAGGTGAAAGCCGCCCTCGAGACCCTGGGCTACGATCCCCAGGCCCGCGAACAAGCCCTCCGCGATCAGGAGGCGCTGGCCAAATTCGAGAGCGAGAAACTCCGTCTGGACGCCGCCCTGGCCAACATTGAGAGCGAGCGCGCCAACCTGGCCCAATTGCAAGAAGCCCGCGCCCGCAAAGAGGCCTCCCTCACCGCCGACCGGGCCCGCCGCGACGAACTGCGCCAGGTCACAGCGCGCCTGCCCGAGGTACAACGTCAGGAGAGAGAACAAGAAGCGGCAGTGGAGAAAGCGCGCGAGGAAGAGGCTCACGCGCGGCAGGTATTGGGCGCGGCCAAACAGCGCCTGGACGCCTGCCGCGAGTTGGGCGAGGAACGAAAAAGAAAGCGCGCAGCGGAGCAGAAGGCCCGCGAAGAGCAAGCCATCTACGAGGAACTGCGCACGGCCTTTGGCAAACGCGGCCTGCAGGCCATGATCATCGAGAACGCCATTCCCGAAATCGAAGATGAAGCCAATCGCCTGCTGGCACGGATGACCGACGGACGGATGCATGTCCAGTTCGAAACCCAACGCGACACCAAAGCGGGCAATGTTATCGAGACCCTGGACATCAAAATCTCTGACGAACTAGGGACGCGCTCTTATGCCCTCTACTCTGGGGGAGAGAGCTTTCGGGTCAACTTTGCCATCCGCATCGCCCTCTCCAAATTGCTGGCCCGCCGTGCCGGGGCGCGATTGCAAACCCTGGTCATTGATGAGGGCTTCGGTACCCAGGACGCTCAGGGGCGCGAGCGTCTGGTAGAAGCCATCAACTCCATCAAAGACGATTTCGAACGCATCCTGGTCATCACCCACATCGAGGAACTGAAAGACGCTTTCCCGGTGCGCATTGACGTGGTGAAAACCTCTCGAGGCTCCCAGGTCTCGATTTCGTGAAACCGAAGTGCCCGGCCCTCGAAGCAGGTCGGGTTACCAACCCGACCTACTTTCGCCGCAGAAGCCAGTTGCTGCGGAAACTGTCAATCTCCTGGCCCAGGCGCATCCAATCCTTCACTGCGAACACAAACCCATCGCCGTCGGGTAAGAGCAAGTATTTGCTCAACCACAAGCGCAACCACCAGCGCGGTAAAGGCAACCCCTGCGTCTCTACCACAATCACCGTCTTGCCCCACAACGGTTCCAGAAAACGACGCTGGGACCAACTCTGCTCTTGGGGTGGGAAAACGCGCCCCAACTGCACCGGTCGAGTATGCCGGATGCGTCCGTAAGACACCACCACCTGATAGAGCGGCACCTGGATGAGCAAGGAATTGGTCCGGCAGCGAACAAAGGACAGCCAGCGGGCGATGAAAAGCGCCAGCCACAACAAAGCCGCTACCACAGCCACGATGATAAAAGTCCAGCGCATCTCTTGTACCCCAGGCAGCTCCCATACCAACGTCGCTCCCAACGGGGCTGCCGAGATCAAAAAGAGCAGAAACAGCGGACCGGCGTACAAGCTGAATAGCCGCCGGTAGATTAACAGCGAATAACGTTTACCCCGCGCCCGTCGTCGCTTCGCCATGCGCCCTACCTCCCCCCTCCAGATGAGCGGTGTCGTTCAGCACGAGCAACCGCGCCTCGCCGCCATCCACCGCCAGGCGCGTCAACGTACAATTGCCCAGGGTATAGCCCCACCAATTGCCGAATTCGCCGGCCAGGAAATGCGCCAGTATGGCTCGTATCGTCCCCCCGTGCGCCACCACGACCACAGTCTCCTGCGGATGGCTGGCGACTATCTCTTCGGCAGCCTGCCTCACCCGCCGGAAGAAATCCGCCCGTCGCTCCCCTCCCGGCCAGACGAACGACATATCCGACCTGTCCAACCAGCGGGCGAAATGCTCCGGAAACTGGGCCTGGAACTCCTCCATGGATAGCCCGTCCACCTGTCCGAAGTTGATCTCCCGCAGCCCTTCGTGGGGAATGAGCCGCAGATTCAGCACCCGCCCGATGATCTGTGCCGTGTCCCACGCCCGCCGCAGCGGACTGCTGTACAAGGCAGCGATGGCCTCCCCCGCATCCACCAGACGTCGGGCCACAGCCTCCGCCTGCGCTCGCCCCAGGGGAGTCAATCCCGCCGGCGACCAACCGCCCCATTTCCCCTGTTCATTTAGCACGGACTGACCGTGTCGCATCAGGATCAATTGCGTCATGACTGCTCCAACCCGGCGTAGTAATCGCAGAGGTCGTGCAAGATGCAGACCTCACATTTCGGTTTTCTGGCCTGACACACCCGCCGCCCGTGGGTGATAAGATTGAGATGAAAAGCGTAGAAAGTATGGGGCGGCATCATCTTTTCCAGGAGAGAATGAGCCTCCTCTCGCGACACCTTCGCCCCGATGAGGCCGAGCCGCCGCGTGACGCGAGGCACGTGGGTGTCCACCGGGA
>JACIWR010000362.1 GCA_014360845.1 Anaerolineae bacterium | reverse complement strand
AGTCAATGGGTATGGGATCGCCCAGTACCGGCAGGGGATGGGCAATGGTCACATCCCACCAGGCCAGAGTCAGGGCCGGAATCTCCCGCAGCCAGTATTGCCACCCTTTGATGTAGGTCCGCCGGTCTGCAACCACGCCAATCGCGTCCACTCCCAGGCTGTTGCAGATGAACAGCGCGCGGTCTATGTGATAGTCCTGGGTGACCAGGGTCACTTCCTCTACGCCAAAGATGGCCCGCGCCCGGTAGCAGCTATCGTAAGTGCGTCGGCCGGCGTAGTCGAGGACGATGTCCTCTTCGGGCACGCCGCGGGCCAGGGCATACTCCTTCATGTGCTGAGGCTCGTTGTAGTTGATGAAGCGGTTATCACCGCTCATGAGCAGCTTCTGCACCTTCCCCGCGTGATAGAGTTCCACGGCTGTATCTACCCGGTCGGCCAGGATGTGACTCAAAGTGCCGCCGGGCCACACCCCTGCGCCGAAGACCAGGGCCACCCGTCGCGGGGGGACGTCGGCGATGTGGCGATAAACACGGTTCTTATAGCGCCAGTCGGCCCAGGCACGCAGAGCCAGCGGTGATGCCATCAGCACCCCACCGAGCACTATCAGCACGGCCAATGCCATGCGAATCCTCCACCACAGTTTTCTTCTTTGCTTCTCCGGTCTCTTCATGCTTGTCATAAACAGGGAGTGCCCGGCCCTTGCTCGCGAGCCGGGCACTTGTGCATTGGTTTGAACGACGACGATCGGTTTATTCCGGCGGCACCCAGCGTAAGCGGGGTTCCCGGGCCGCCCTGACCTCGTCCAGGCGGGTCACAGGCGTCACGTGGGGCGCGCTGTGCAGCAGGTCGGGGTTATGTACGGCTTCTTCGGCGATTTTGAGCATGGCTTCGGCGAAAGCGTCCAGCGTGTCCTTGCTCTCCGTCTCCGTGGGCTCGATCATGATTGCCTCGCGCACGATGAGCGGGAAGTACACCGTCGGCGGGTGGAAGCCGTAGTCCATCAAACGCTTGGCCACATCCATGGTATGGATACCCTCGGCCTCCGGTGGGGGACCGCCCAGGACGAACTCGTGCATGCAGGTACGGTCGTAGGGCAGGGGGTAAGCCTTTTTCAGGCGATGCAGCAGGTAATTGGCGTTGAGGACGGCGTTCTCACTGACTTGCCGCAACCCCTCCGCTCCCAACATGCGAATGTAGGTATAGGCTTTGATGAGCACGCTGAAGTTGCCGTAGAAGGACTTCATGCGACCGATGCTGCGTTCGGGCATGGCCCAGCGCAAGATGTAGCACTCCTCCTCGTGCTCCTCACCCCCACATACACAGCTCTCTTCACTGACCTCGCGGACGACGATGGGACCGGGCAGGAAGGGAGCCAGGCGACGGGAGACGCCCACCGGGCCGGAGCCCGGTCCGCCGCCTCCGTGGGGAGTGGAAAAGGTCTTGTGCAGGTTAAAGTGCATCACATCGAAGCCCAGATGGGCCGGCTTGGCGATACCCATCAACGCGTTGAAGTTCGCTCCGTCGCCGTACAGCAGGCCACCGCAACCGTGCACCAGATCGGCTATTTCCAGCACATGCTCGTCGAAGAGGCCCAGGGTGTTGGGGTTGGTGAGCATCAATCCGGCGACGGTGTCATCGCAGTGAGCGCGCAGGTCCTCCAGGTCTACATTGCCCCGCTCATCGGATTTGATCTCCACGGTGGTGTAGCCGCACATGGTGGTGCTGGCCGGGTTGGTGCCGTGGGCCGAGTCGGGGATCAGCATTTTGGTTCTTTTGCTGTCGCCTTGTGCCTGGTGGTAGGCGCGGATGATGAGCACGCCGGTGAGTTCGCCGTGAGCTCCGGCGGCGGGTTGCAGGGATACGGCTTCGAAGCCGCTGAGCTCCTTGAGGTACTCTTGCAGTTCGAACATCAGGGCCAGATTGCCTTGCACCGAGTCGGGGTCCTGGTAGGGATGGGTGCGGACGAAGCCGGGCAGCCGGGCCGCGACCTCGTTGACCTTGGGGTTGTACTTCATGGTGCAGGAGCCCAGGGGATAGAAGCCCTTGTCCACGCCGTAGTTGAGCTGTGAAAGCCGCACGTAGTGGCGGATGACGTCCACCTCGCTGACCTCGGGCAAGGGCAGGTCTTCGCGCACCATCTCCGTGGGTAGGGGAGTGGGAGGCACGTCGCAATCCGGCAGGAAAGCCCCACACCGTCCCGGAGAACTGATCTCGAAAATCAATGGTTCACTCATGACTCACCTCCGCCAGGGCCTCCACCAGATAGTCTATCTCCTCTTTGGGATTCATCTCGGTGACGCACAGCAGGGCGCAGTTCTCCAGATGGGGATAGGTCTGGCTCAAATCATACCCGCCGATGATGCTCCAATCCTCCAGCAGGTGGCGATTGATCTCGGCCACGGGACGGGGGCAGCGAATCACGAATTCTTTGAAGAAGGGCTCTTGACTGAGCAGCTCATAGCCGTCCAGGGTGGCGATTTGCTGGGCGGCGTAGTGCGCTTTGTGATAGCACAGCTCGGCCACGGTGCGCAGGCCACATTTGCCCAGCGTGGCCAGGTACACACCCGCTGCCAGGGCGCACAAAGCCTGGTTGGAGCAGATATTCGAGGTCGCCTTCTCGCGGCGGATATGCTGCTCGCGGGCGACCAGGGTGAGCACGAAGCCCCGGCGGCCCTGAGTGTCCACGGTCTCTCCCACCAGGCGACCCGCTATCTTGTGTTTGAATTTGTCCCTGCAGGCGAAGTAGCCCAGGTATGGGCCGCCGAAGCTGATGGCGTTGCCCAGGGGCTGCCCCTCGCCCACAACCACGTCCGCGCCGTACTGGCCTGGCGGAGTGAACAGTCCCAGCGAGATGGGGTCGGCGCTGACGACGAACATGGCACCGGCTTCGTGCACGGCATCGGCCAGCGCTTGCAGCTCTGCCGGCGATTTCATTTGTCCGAAGAAATCGGGATTCTGCACAATCAGGCAGGCGGTGTCGGCATCGAGGAGGGCTTTCAGCTTTTCCAGGGGCAGATCCGTGCCCTGCAATTGAGCGATGTCGTCGCCGACCACGGTCAGGCCCATGCCCTGGGTGTAAGTGCGCACTGTCTCCCGGTATTCAGGGTGGATGGTGGGGGAGAGAATCACTTTGCGGCGTTTGCCCCGGCTGACGGCGATGGCCATCAGCACCGCTTCGGCCATGGAGGTGGCTCCGTCGTAATGCGAGGCGTTGGCCACTTCCATGCCGGTCAGCGCGCAGATCATGCTCTGATACTCGAAGATGGTTTGCAATGTCCCCTGGCTGACCTCGGGTTGATAGGGGGTGTAAGCGGTGTAGAACTCAGAGCGACTGAGCACATGGTCCACCACGCTGGGCACGTAGTGGTTGTAAGCTCCGGCTCCCAGGAAACAGGGATAGTGGTCCAGGTCGGCGTTGCTTTCGCTCATCCAGCGCAATTCCTGGAGGATCTCCAACTCGGATAGCGGTTGCGGTAAGGAGACCTCCGGGAAGCGCAGCGCTTCCGGCACGTCGGTGAATAGGTCTTCGATGCGGTCCACCCCGATAGCCTCCAGCATGGCCTGTCGCTCGCTCTGGCTATGGGGGATGTAGGTCATCAGTGACCTCCTTTCGCCTCTTCGGCGATGAATTTCGCATAGGCATCAGCGTCCAGCAGATCGTCCAGCTCTGCGGGATCGGCTATGGTGAATTTGACGAACCAGCCGGCGCCGAAAGGGTCCTCGTTTACCAGTTGGGGTTTGGAGTCCAATTCTTCGTTGATGGCGATGATTTCGCCGCCGACGGGCATGTACACTTCCGAAGCGGTCTTGACCGATTCGACGGTGGCGTAAGCTTCGCCTTTCTCGAAGCTATCGCCGATCTCTGGCAACTCCACATACACAACGTCCGAGAGCTCTTCTTGAGCGAAATCTGTGATGCCTGTGGTGGCTTCGTTGCCTTCGACCCTGATCCATTCGTGGGTTTTGGTATACCGACAGTCTTTGTCAAGTTTCATCGCTGCTCCTCCTTAATGGGTAAATATGGCTCCCGGTTCCGAGAGCTGATGTGGATTGACGCGCGCATAGTATAGCAAATATCGAGACAATTGACAAGATTAGAGGGATTGAGCTGGGGCTTTCCCAAGAATTGGCCCAGGTGACAGTCACCTCCGATCTGCTGGTGAGAAAGACGCTCAGAGAGCCGTATCTTGCCATCTTTTGCGAGCCTCCCGTGCCGAAAAGGTGACTGTCACCTGGCCCGCGTTAAAATATTGAAACGCCTTGGGGTTGAGCTTGACGCGCCTCGAGGGCACGTCGCGCCTGACACCTGTAGGACTGGCTTCCGGCCTGTCCGCGCAGGCTGGAAAGCCTGCGCCA
>JACIWR010000361.1 GCA_014360845.1 Anaerolineae bacterium | reverse complement strand
GGCTTTGATTGTGGTCTTTCTGGCCTTTTGGCTGCGACCTACGGTGCAGGCCGTGGTGCAGCGTCTTTTCTTCCGACGGGATTGACTATTAGGTGCCGGGCCCTTCAAGCAAGGGCCCGGCACCTCCTCCGCTACCAGCGGTAACGAACGGTGTAGGTCACCTTCTCCTCACCATTGGCCGGCACCCGGATGCGATACTCGATGGTTTGCGCGTCGGTCTTGCTGTGTTCGGCGCTCTCCTGCACTATCTCCCACTCGCTCCAGCGGTACATGTGCTCGACTACCCGCACTTCCACCGCTTCGTCTTTGTGGTTGCGCAGGGTGATTTCGAAGCTCTCCTCCAGACTACGCTCGCCCAGTTTCTTGAAATCGGTCTGGACTCTCTCGCCGACGATGTCGAAAGCATCACCGATGTACAGGCGCACGGTCTCGTCTTTGGGAGTGTGATCAATGGAGTCCTCACCCACCAGCAACTCCGCGCCGTCCACATCGCGCTTGTAGACCCGTATCGTGCCCTTGGGCAATGGGATGCCCAGCCCCTGCTCCTCGCCGTTTTTGAACTCCAGCATGACCATCACTTTGGTGTTGGTGGCCGTGCCGTAGCCGGGATCGGTCAGCGGACTGCGGTAGCCGTAGTAGCCCATCTGGGCACCGTCGTAGACGAAGAATTTCTCGGCGGGCACATCGGTGGCAGAAGCGAATTCGATTTGCTTGGTCTGATTGTCTTTGATGGTGACCGGCCGCTGTACCTCGTACAGATGATACTCGAAGAAAGCCCGCTCGGCGACCTGGGGGGCGGGGGTGGGCAATACGGCCTCCTCGTACTCGATCCCTTTTTCCACTCGACCGAGATCGGCGGCGCGGTGGATGTCTCCGGCCACGAGTTTGAGCTTGGCGTCCTCGTACGAAGCCCCGCTGCGGTTGTCCAGCGTCACCCAGCCGGTGAGGTCCAGCGCCTTGTCGTCGTCGGCCAGGACGACGATGTAGTTAGCCCACCAGTTCACGCCCCCGGTCAGATAGGTGACCTCGACGTTGTGGACACCGGCCTGGGCTGCCCGCAACAGCCAGATCAGCGTGGGCCGGGTGATCAGCCCCTCCGGCAGGGCGGGAAAGCTGAACTCGCGGACACTGCCCAGCTTGACCACTGTCACCTGCCCGTCGTCGCTCTGGAGGATGATGTCGTCGGTGCCGCTGAGCAGCGTACCGGTGTAGGTGGTGCCGTCCTCGGTGACCAGGCTGATTTTCTGATCTACGTACTTGCGCAGGAGCTTGCTGGAGCCGACGATGTCGTATTCGTAGTTCTGCTCCAACACGGTCGTGCCGGCGGGATCGGTCAACGAGCGGAAATGGACGCTGGTGGCGTCAATCTGCGCTGCCACATCGCGAAACTGTACCTCGTTCACCCCGCTTGTCAATTCCATGGTGCGTCGGTCTTTAACCAGAGCGAGATTCTGATTGTAGACGGTGAGCTCTACCCCCTCGCTCTGCGCCTCGGCGATCTGAGAACCGAGGGCGGGGCAACCCGTCGCCCAGACGACGCTCATAACCGCTGCGGCGATAATGATGCCCCAGGTGATCCATCTACGAACTGTCATGGCGATACCTCCTTGACCTTTCTTCGTGCGCCGTCGTGAACAGACGGCGCTGGATTGCACCGGCTCTTCATGCCGGTACACATCAGACGCCGCAACGGCGACAAAGGTTCCCGGCCCCGATGCGCCTGTTACCCGTCTTTGCGCGCCCAATCGTAGGGAATCTGATCGGTGTGGGCGGGCAGACGGTACTCGTCGGGATGTTCGTAGTTATACAGCTCGCTGGGGATGTTGACGATGAGCGTCATTTCCTGGCTGATGCCCTTGAAGCCGTGCATCACACCGGGGGGAATCTTCAGCAGGATGGGGTTTTGCACCCCCATGAAGAACTCGTTCACCTCACCGTAGGTGGGTGAACCCTCACGTCCGTCGTAAAGCACAACTTTGGCCATGCCCGCCACACAAACGAAACGGTCGGTCTGGATTTTGTGATAGTGCCAGCCCTTCACCACGCCGGGATACACGGCGGTGACGTAGACCTGGCCGAACTTGTCAAACTCCTCCCAGTCGGAGCGGAGCATTTCCATCAAGAAGCCCCGTTCATCCGGAATGAGGCGTAGCTTGCGCACAGTGACTCCCTCGATCATGGTCGGTGAACCTCCTTAAGAGCTATTGGGATGAATGTGGCGTGAGATCGCCCCGGGCCCGGGCGACGAACAGCATCCTCTCACAGGGGTCCTGGTAAGCGTCCAGCTCGTAAGACCCATACACACCTTCGACGTCAAAGCCGGCCTTGTCCAGCAGGAGCTCCAGTTCGTAGCGAAAGAAATAGCGCAGGGTGAAATTGATGGCGGTGCGTTTCACCGTGCCTCCCGGCTGAATCTGGTCGTAGATGAACCGCAAACGCTGAAGCTGATGAGCCGGGTCCACCGCGCCGCTGACCCACTTTTGGATGGGGAGACCGGTCTCGGGGTCCTCATACTCGTCATACACGGACACCCGCTCGTCGGAGGTGACCAGCGCACTCAGGGAGATGTGAGGCAGGTCCAGGATGAATGTCGCCCCGGGGTGCAGGTGGCGGTGGATGCAACGCAGTGCCTGAAGTTGATCTTGCAGGGTGAGGAAGTGCATGAACCCGTTGAGGGCGATGAAGGCCATGGTGTAACGCCGGGCCAGGGCGAAGTTGCGCGCATCGGCCTGGATCAGATGAATCCGGGCCTGAACTTCAGGGGGCAGGCTCGCCAGGCGTTGCCGCGCGCGGGACAGCATAGCGGGGGAGTTGTCCAGACCGGTGACCTGGTAGCCCGCTTGCGCCAGGGGAATCAGCACCCGCCCCGTGCCACAGCCCGGTTCCAGGATGGGCGATCCACAGCGGCGGGCGAAGTTGAGGTACAGGTCAACGTCGGCGGTGATGTCTTTGTGTTCCAAATCGTAGAAACGGGCCAGAGCTTCATAACCGGTCATGGGTTCCTCCGCGGTATCTTCTCAATAATTGGGGGTAGGGGCAGGTCTTGCACCTGCCCGCCTGGGCGACCGCAAGGGTTCGCCCTTACATTTTGAGAAGATACCCTCCGCGCATAGTTTACCACAAATGATAGTAATTATCAATACCCGGTTGACAAGAACTCAGTTATGGGGTAATATCCACGCCAAGAGAGGTAGCTGCTTTCATTAAAACAAACCGCTGCATCGTAGGTCGGGCTTTCCAGCCCCTCGATCTCGCCGAGTTCAACTTCGCGAGATCGAAGTAGATCGGGTTGGCAACCCGACCTACCGTCCCGAAGGAGTAGCCCATGGATGAGGACCTGCTAGTCGTCATCAAAGGCGGTGGCGACCTGGCCACCGGTGTGGCGCATCGTCTGCATCGCGCGGGGATGCGGGTGATTATCACCGAATTGCCCCAGCCGACGGTGATCCGTCGCCCGGTAGCTTTTGCCTCCGCGGTGTTCGAGGGTGAGATAAGCGTGGAGGGGGTGACCGCCCGTCGGGTGGAGAGTGTGGCTCAGGCCCTGGCTTGCCTGGACGAGGGCATCATTCCCGTTCTGGTGGATCCCCAGGCCGAAGTGGTACGCGAGTTGCAGCCGGATGTGGTGGTGGACGCCACCATCGCCAAGCGCAATCTGGGCACCCATATTACCGATGCGCCCATCGTCGTCGCCCTGGGACCGGGATTCACAGCCGGTGTGGACTGTCACGCCGTGGTGGAGACGGCGCGCGGCCATTATCTGGGTCGGGTCATCACGCAGGGCCAGGCCACTCCCAACACCGGCATGCCGGGGGCTGTATTGGGTTACACGGAGGAGCGGGTGATACGCGCCCCATGTGCGGGCATCTTCCACGGGGAAAGGCAAATCGGAGACCAGGTGGAGGCCGGGCAAACGGTGGCTCGCGTGGACGGGGAGCCAGTGGTGGCTCGCATCTCCGGTGTGCTGCGTGGGCTCCTGGCCGATGGCTTGCCGGTGCATGCCGGGATGAAGGTCGGTGACGTGGACCCCCGCGGCGTCGTTGATCACTGCTTCACCATCTCGGACAAAGCGCGGGCGGTCGGCGGCGGTGTGCTGGAAGCCATCCTGTGGCTGTACCGGGGACAGAGTCAACGACCAGTGACCACATGAGCGAATCGCGCGCAGTTAAGGAGGCACAGAAACATGCAGATTTTCATCGCCGGCATCATGCAGGGTTCACGGGCCGACAGGGGTATCTGCGAGCAAGACTACCGGCAGACCATCACCGCGGCCATCCTTGCCCGCTATCCCCAGGTGGAAATTGTAGACCCCTTCGTCTTACATCCGGGCAGCGTGGATTATGACCCCGCTGACGGGCGACGCACTTTCTTCAGCATGGCGGCC
>JACIWR010000360.1 GCA_014360845.1 Anaerolineae bacterium | reverse complement strand
CCCGCGCCATGGAAAGCGCGGCTACTCCAACCGCGGCAAAATACCCACCAGCTTTGTAGGGAGACCACCCCAGCTCATTCCTCAGAAACCCGCAAGGCCCTGCGCTGCTCCCAAAGCCCGACCATGGTGCGTGCCAGGCGTGCTCCAATCAGCCCCGTAGTGCCAAAAGCCCAAGGGAACCATAGAGGGATACCGAGAAAGGTGGGATTAGAATAGCGCCACACGCCAAAGCGCACGAACACGAGTTCCGCCAACGAACCCAGCACGGCGATGATGAGAAAAAAGCTCACGTCCAACGGATCGTGCCAGAACAGCAACGCCACCAGGCATTCCACCACCATGACGCTGAGGAGAAGCGGGTTGTTCCTCCACAGCAGCACCACTGAGGTCACCAGGATGGAGAAGGCCACAAGCTCCAGTAGCAGTTCGTGCCGCACCTGTTTCGCTTGTTTCATGATTGATTCTCCTGCAAAAAAGTCTTTTACCGCCAAGGGCGCAAGATACACATCGGTGACTATTGTACCAGGAAAGGTATAGTTAGGCAATGTCTACTACAGGTAAAAAACTCTCCGCCTGGTTGGCCCTCGCTCGCCTCCCCTTCCACTCGGTGGGAGTGCTGCCATTCATTCTGGGTGGGGTGCTGGCCTGGCGACTGGAAGGAGCTTTCCGCTGGGATGTCTTCGCCTGGGGCACGCTGGGCGTGGTGCTGGTCATGTTGGCCACTTACTTCGGCGGGGAATATTGGGATTACCAGGAGGATTCACTCTCCGCTCGCCTGGGTCCCAGCCGCTTCGCCGGGGGGTCGAGAGTGCTGCAACGCGGTCTTCTGCCTCGCCGCGCCCCCCTGTGGGCCTCGTTGATCAGCCTGCTACTGGCTATCGGGGTGGCGGCGGTTCTGCAATTCGCCTATCACACCGGGCCGTGGACTGTGCCCTTCTGCATCCTGGGGCTGATGGGGGGATTCTTCTATTCGGCGCAGCCGGTGCGCTGGGTGAGGACGGGCCTGGGCGAGTTGTGGATTGCCTTTTGCTACGGCTGGCTGCCGGTGGCGGTGGGCTATTACCTGCAAAGGGGGGAGATAGTGCCTCTGATCCATTGGCTGGCGGTGCCCATCGGCCTGACCATTTTCAATGTGATCCTGCTCAACGAGTTTCCCGATTATCCCGCCGACTCCCAGGCTGGCAAAGCCAATCTGACGGTGCGTCTGGGACGGGAGCGGGCCTCCCTGCTGTATGGCCTGATCAGCCTGGGGAGTTGGGTGGGCGTGCTGCTCTCCCTGGGTAACGGCGTGCCTGGGCGCGCCCTGTGGTTCTACCTGCCCATCCTCGCTGTCTCCGTTCTGCTGGTCGTGCTGGTGCTGGGTAAACGCTGGCGGGAGCGGGCCGTGCTGGAGATGCTCTGCGCTGCCAATTTGGTGGTGAACCTGGGCACTACGGCGGCCTACATCTTCGCCTTCGTCGGATGGGTTCCACGATGAGTGCATGGTTACAGGAATGGGGCGAGCGGCCACGGCGCCGGGTGCAACCCTGGTGGTGGCCGCCGAGTTTGATCCTCCGGCAAATGGGGAGCGCCTTGTACGTGGGGGCCCTCGCCCACTGGAGAGAGTTGCCGCGCTGGATCGTCACTTATGGGTGGAAGTGCATCCCTGGCGCTGCCGGGTCGCGGGGCATGGGCTGCATCGGCTTCCCGGCCCATCCCGTCTGGGAAGTGACCGCGGCCTGCAATCTGAGCTGCATTCACTGCCACACCTCCGGTGGAAAGCCCGCCGCCGATGAGTTGACCACTCAGGAGGGCAAACGCCTCCTAGATCAACTGGCCGAGGTGAGGGAATTCCGCATGGTAGCTTTCACCGGGGGCGAGCCCCTGGTGCGCCAAGACCTCTTCGAGCTGCTGGCCTACTCCCAGGCCCTGGGGTTCAGCAATACCCTGGCCACCAACGCCACCTTGATTGATGACGGGGTGGCCCGCGACCTGCGCCGCTACGGCGTGGCCATCGGCGCAGTGAGCCTGGATGGGTTCGACGCCACGACCCACGATTACGTGCGCAACCGGCCCGGTGCTTTCGAGGCCGCCCTGCGAGGGATACGCGCCCTGCATCGCGCGGGCATCCCCCTGCATATCAACATCACCGCCATGGAATACAACATGGATCAGCTGGAGCCGCTGATGGACCTGGTGGATGAGTTGGGGACGGCGATTCTCATCATGTATCAACTGGTGCCGGTGGGACGGGGTCGTGTTATCGAGAAAGCAGCCCTGGACCTGGGAGCCAACGAGCGGTTGATCCGCTTCATGGCCCAGGCCCAGAGCCGTCTGCGGGCCGTCATGGAACCGGTAGCCGGGCCACAATACTGGCCCTTCCTGCTGCAACGGGCCGGCATCCGCAGTGGCCCGCTCCTCCATCTGGCCGAAACGGTCTTCCACGGTTGTGCGGCGGGACGCGGCTTCGTCTATATCAAGCCCAACGGTGAGGTCTGGCCCTGCCCCTTCGTTGAAGTGAACTGCGGCAACGTGCGCCAGACCCCTTTTCCAACCATCTGGGCCACCTCTCCCGTCTTCCAACACCTGCGCCAACGGGAGCAACGTCTGCACGGGCGGTGCGGCGAGTGCGAATACCGGCGGCTTTGCGGCGGCTGTCGAGGCCGGTCCTGGGCCATCACCGGCGACTATCTGGCCGAGGACCCTTCTTGTTTCATCTACTCATCCCCTCAGCCTCCCGCCGGTTTGGAGAACGAGGCGAGATAGAATAGAGATGGATTTCCCCATCAGGCTCAGATAGGCGATCCGGGTGATTGGCGAACTCACGGGGAAGCAGATGCTACCTGGGCAGGTGATAGGACAACCGCTCGCAGTTTCAGCTACAGGCCGCCCCAAGTAGGTCGTGCCCGTGGCCCGACGCGGATGCGGCGGGGCGTGGCCCCGCCCTACTCAGCGATCCGGGTGATTGGCGAACTCCTGGGAGTGTAAGAGGATGGTCTCCGTGCAACTTATCTCTTTGCTGGAACCCATCCGCCCGCAGATAGAGCGGGTGGAAGGGCTGGTGGATGAAAAGCTCGCGGCGGTTGAGGAACCGCTGCAGACCATGCTCCGCCGCTCTGTGGGGGGCGGCAAGCACCTCCGTCCGGCGTTGATTATTCTCATCGGCCAGATGTTTGCCGTTCCCCTGGAGCCTTTCCACCGCCTGGCCGCTGCGGTGGACATGCTGCACGCCGCCACATTGATCCACGACGACCTGGTGGACAGGTCCGCCCTGCGCCGGGGCCGGGAGACGCTGCACACCATCTGGCCGGCGGGAGCGACCGTGCTGGCCGGTGACTATCTGCTGGGACAGGCCACGTTGTTGATCGCGGAATTGGAGCATCCTCCCGTTTGCAAAGTTTTCGCCGACGTCCTCTGCACCATGTGCGCCGGGGAGATAAGGCGGATGCTCAGCGCTCAAGACGCACCTGAGCGGTGGCAAGATTACTACCGGGGCATCGAAGCCAAAACGGCCTCGCTCTTCGCCGCTTCCGCGGAAATGGCGGCCATCCTGGCCGGAGCGGAAGCATCGCAGCGCACGGCCTTGTGTTGCTTCGCCAGAGAGTTGGGCATAGCTTTCCAGATCGTGGACGACGTGCTGGATTTAACCGGCAATGAGGTCCTGCTGGGCAAGCCCCAGGGCAGCGACCTGCGCCAGGGGCTGCTCACTCTGCCCATACTGTACTATCTTGAGAGCAGGGCAAATCCCAACCCGGTCAGCACGGTGCTGGCGGGCCAGCGGGATGAGGCCCAGGTGCGGGCGGCGATAGAGGCCGTCTGCGCCTCGGAAGCTATCGAAGCAGCACTGCAAGAAGCGAGCAATCATGTCCGATGCGGTCAGGAAGCCCTGGCGACCCTGCCCGACAACGAGTCGTGTCGGCTCCTGGGGTCTCTGGCCGCTTACGTCGTAGAGCGCGAACGGTGAGGGGGAGATTGTACCGCAGACCCCCAGCACCGCTAAGTCACACTGTCGCGACCGGGGTTGCGCGGGAAGAAACCACGCCTACCATTTCTGGGGGGATGGGAGAGGTCTCCGAGGCCAGGGCACAGCAACAACTCACCCTAAAATGGTTTTCATCTCGCTCTTACTGTCCCTTTGACCCTGCATTACTTCACAAACAAGAATTGGAGGAAACAGAACGTGACTGGCAAAAAAGTGTTAGTGGTTTTTCACTCTTCATCGGGCAATACGCAGAAGGTCGCGGCTGCCATCGCCGAAGCCCTGTCCTCCGACATCGAGCAAATCCAACCGACCAGACCCTTCCATGTGGACATCAAAGGCAAGGGACTGCGCAATTTCATGAACATGGGGCAGGCCGCTATGGGCGGGCTCTCTGGTCGTGCCGCGGCCATCAAAGAGGCC
>JACIWR010000036.1 GCA_014360845.1 Anaerolineae bacterium | reverse complement strand
AAGAATACAGGTCCCAGCTCCATGCCTTTCCACCTCCTCGTATAATTAGTGCAAAGGCGTAGCGGCGGCCCGCCGTGGCCGCGTTCCCGGGCGGACAGGGCCGTCCGCCGCTACATCACATATCTCACTGTAATGCTTTTCGTCCAATTATAACAGCCCTATCAGGCTATGTCAACTATCTCAATCAATGCTAGAACTCCTCGTTCCACGAGCAGTATCAACGTAGGGGGACGCACCGCCGTGTAACAGGCGGTGCTGGTTGCGGGAGGCAGTTCGGCGAAGCCCCTGGGGCGCAGCGTGCTGGGCCCCTACTCGCCCCGAAGCTGAAGCGCTCCCCAAAACTTAATCTTTCCTTTTAGCTCAATTTATGGTATAGTATAAACATGTTTTGACTCCTGTAGCGCTGAGGAGGCCGACGATGATGTACGAGTATGAAATTGACAACTTCGAAGGTCCGGAGATAGCAGAAGGCTCCAGGACACGGACCTTCGTCCTGCGGCTCCTGATCTGCCTGTTTTTGACCATCATCGGGATGATAATCCACAACCGCTGGGTGGGCACTCCCGTTCTGGCCCTCAGCCTGGCAGTCCTGGGCTGGTCTTTTCCCAACGCTAAGGCCCAGCGCATCGCCTTCGCCATCTCCCTGATCCTGGGTCTGGCTCTGATCCTCAGCATATTCGCCAAAGACTTCGTCGCCGACGGATTCGGACACATCATCCGCGAAGGCACTTTGCAATGGATTGTGGGTTTCTTCCTCGCGGCATTGCCCGCGGCGACCGCTATCCTTGTCCTCCCCCTGCTGGCCGTGATGTGGGTCAGTTCCGAATACATCCTGGGGCTCAACAAAGATCCCTACAACATTAGCAGAAGCGATGCGCTCCGCGTGGTGTTCGGCATCATCTTCGCCACCAATTATCCTGTGATTCAAGTAGTTGACGGCAAAGAGATACCGGGCAAGAAGGGCGGCCTGCTGAAATTCCTGGGAGGACCCGGCAAAGTAGTTATTCGCCCCGGCAACGCTGTGGTCTTCGAGCGGGGAGGGGTAGTCACTCGTATCGCCGGGCCGGGGGTGGTGATCACCAAACGCGCAGAGACTATCAAAGCCGTTGTGGACCTGCGTCCCCAGTTCGTGCTGCGAGAGGCGGAGAACGTCCTTACCCGCGACCGGGTGCCCCTGAAACTTACCCTGGGGGTTGGTTTCCAAATCGAGACCAAAAAGGACGTGGATGCCCGCCCCGAAAGTCACATCCCCCCTGACGGCGAAGCCCTGTCCCCCCTGATCAGCCAGGACCCCTACCCAGTTTACGAGGCCACTATCCGCAAAGCAGTGTACAACGCCACCGAAGCCGGCTGGATGGGCACCATCCCCGGCGCTACAGAGTCTGTCATCCGGGACATCATCCTCACTTATGACCTCGACCAGATTTTCAACTTATCCGGCGAACCCACGCCCGAGGGCTTCTTCCACACCAATCAGCGCGTCATTGATCAGATTGAAAAGCGGGCCAATGAAGTACTGGAAAAAATCTGCCCCACCTGGGGAGTGAGGTACGGAGGTGTGGACCTGCGAGTGATCGAAATGCCTGAGGAAGTCCGCCAGCGCATGTTGGCCGTCTGGGAGACGGAGTGGAAGAAGAAAATCAAGCTGGAGGAAGCCGCAGCAGAAAGCAAAAGCAGAGTCCAAATCATCCGAGCGCTGGAAAGGGTCAGAAGCAAAGCCAGCGCCGACATGGTAGATCAGATAGAGCGCATGGTCAAAATACTTGCAGAACTGCCCGATGGTGTGAGCATCCGCTTCATCCGCGCCTTTGAGCAACTCACGCGCAATGTCGTCGCCGACGATGTCGTCGCCACCCGTTACATCGAGGCCCTGGAGACGATGGCCAAGAGTGCCGGGACCAAGGCTCTGTTCATCAGCGAAGGCAAGCCCGAGGCTCTGGGCCCCGGCGAACTGCATGACATCACAGAGAGGATGGAACAGTCAGAGTAGTCTGGCACCCTCCCGCAGGGTTGCAACCTGCGGGAGGGTTACTCCTTGCTGGAGGTAACGACCCATGCCCACTTGTCTTTCCTGCCAACGGGAATACCTGGCCGGTCACTTCTATTGCCGCCAATGCGGCACCGACAACACCGCCCGGTTCGCCCAGCGCAACGTGTGCCCCCGCTGTGGCGCGGACCTCAAAGCAGCCAATCCCCTGAAGGCGCGCTGCCCCCGGCCCGGATGCAAAGCCGAGGCCGTGATCAGCTATCAAGAGCTCCCCGATGGACGGCTGCTCTGTCGTAGGTGCGGGGCTGATAACACCGACCACTTCACCAGGCTGGGCATCTGCCCCCGCTGCGGCGCGGAGCAGGTCTCCTGGAACCTGAGCAATACACGCTGTCCGGAATGCGGAGCGGGGGGAACCATCGCTTACCACAAAGAGGACATCTGCCCCTTCTGCGGAGCCGACAACAGCGGCGCGCGCGCCCTACGTGCCCAGAGCAGCGCTCAACAGTTGAGACGCTTTTTTGTGAACCCGGTGGGCATCTTGTCCATAATATTCGCCCTGGCACCATTGCTCACACCGTTCCTGCGCCGTCAACTGGGGGCGTATATTTCCATTGGCGTAAGCAGCGGTCTATCTCTTTTCCTCTCCTGCCTGATCGTGTTTTTCTCCTATTCATTGAGAAACAAGCTACGTGATTACTCGTTGAACCGGCGGGTGAAAAAAGGCTTCCGGCCTTCCCCGATTTTGATTATGGTTGTGGCCCTGGTGGCTGCATTGGCACTGGCCCTGGTGTTCGTCGCCTCGTACAACAACGAAGGGTACAGCCGACTGCTGAATTCCCTGATGTACAGCGGCATCTTTATTTTCTTCTCCCTCGCCTTTGCGTTGGGGGCCGCGCAGCAATACGTGGGATATTTGAACGATACGCTACAGTTACCCGAACCCATCTTCGCCCACGAGGACCGCCTGGTGCGGGTCATCACCGAGTCGGTGCAGCGCAAGCTGGATAGCAAGATACAGCTCCGCCTTTTGGAGATAGATCGCACCCGCACCGGCGGGGCCCGGATACTGTTCGCCCATTACGGTGATCCCGAATACAGGATGGCGGCCGGGGGTACGCCCATCACCGTGCAGGAGGAACGGCGTTGGCTGGTGTTGACCAACGAACGGGGAAATATTCTGGCCCTGCACGAAAAGGGCCCACAACGTTTGACCGAGATCAAGACACCGCCGGTCAGAGCCTTGCAAAAAGTGGAGGAGCAGTGACTTATACCCTGAAATACAGCAATCGGCCAGTTCTACATCCGCAAGTTGTGAACGCGATGACAGCAAACCAACCCGTCGTGGCCCTGGAATCCACCCTCATCGCTCATGGCCTGCCCTACCCCACCAACCTGGAAACCGCCCTACGGCTGGAGGACGTGATCCGCGCCGAGGGAGCTACTCCCGCGACTATCGCCGTGCTGAGCGGGCAGTTGAGAGTGGGATTGAACAAGGCCGAGTTGGAATATCTGGCCCGCAGCAAGAACATCCGCAAGGTCAGCCGCCGCGACCTGCCCATTGTCGTCGCCCAGGGCGGCGACGGAGCGACCACCGTCGCGGCCACCATGTGGATCGCTGCTCGCGCTGGGATTGATGTCTTCGCCACGGGGGGCATCGGCGGAGTGCATCGAGGTTACCCCTTCGACGTCTCCGCCGACCTGCCGGAGCTGGCCCGCACCGAAGTGGCCGTGGTCTGCGCCGGGGCCAAATCCATCCTCGATCTGCCCCGCACCCTGGAGTGGCTGGAGACGTGGGGAGTGCCGGTCATCGGTTACGGCACCGACGAGTTCCCCGCTTTTTACACCCGTTCCAGCGGCCTGCCGGTAGACGTCCGTGTAGATACCCCCCTGGCCGCAGCGGAAATCATCCACGCCCGCTGGGACCTGGGACTGGGGGGTGGGGTGCTGATCGTCGCTCCCGTGCCCGCCGAGGCCGCTCTGCCCGCCGAAGGGATGGAAGAGGCCATTACCCAGGCCCTGGCTGCCGCCGAGGAGCAAGGCATCCGAGGCAAAGCTCTGACCCCGTTCCTGCTGGCGCGTATAGCGGAAATCACCGGTGGGGCCAGCCTGCGCGCAAACATCGCCCTGCTGGAGAACAATGCAGCCATCGCCGCGCGTATCGCCCGCGCTATGGGCCAGGTGATAGGGGTGATAAAATGACACAGGACTGTCTGGGCTTGATCATTTCCTACGCCTTCGTCTTCGCCGCCATCTTCGCCGCCGAGGGCCTCCGTAAGTGGCGAAATCTTTCTATAGACTTTACGCGCAAATTCATCCACATCGCCGTGGGAATGTGGTCCGTGGGCACAGTCCTGCTCTTCAAACACTGGCTTTTTGCCATTATCCCGCCTTTGTCTTTTGTGGTGATCAACTACATCTCCTACCGCCGGGAGACCTTCAAGGCGATGGAGACGGGTGAGGCGGGCAACCTGGGCACAGTCTATTTCCCTATCTCCTTTGCCTTGATCATCGTCCTCTTCTGGTTGACCCGTCCTCAGAGCTACCCCGGCCTCATCGTCGCCGCTCTCATGCCCATGACCTGGGGCGACGCCATGGCAGCGATTCTGGGCAGATGGTTTGGTCAATACAGGTATCAACTCTACGGCACCAGCCGCACCATGGAAGGTTCCCTGTCCATGTTCCTTTTTAGCTGGCTGTCCACTTTCCTGGCCTTGTTCCTCTTCCCCCCGCTGGGTTTTCTGACCAGCCTGCTCCACGGTCTTGTCGTGGCTCTGGTCGCCACCCTGGTCGAGGCCTTCTCCCCCTGGCATATAGATAACCTCACCGTCCCTCTCTCTTCAGCTCTGCTACTGCTCCTGCTCTCCCGCTGACAGTGGAGTACTTTTTCGGCCATAGAAGCACACAGAAAATCTCTACCGGTGCGGAACGTCCTGATCTCGCGGAGTTGGACTCCGCGAGATCAGAAAGTTTGTCCCGTAGTGCAACTGCGGGACAACGAGAGCAGGCTCTTTCTTTTTTCCCCCGTTTCTGGTATAATTATGGCAACATAAACTCCGGAGAGCGCGAGCAGGCATGAGCGAGGAACGGGTAATATCACCCCGACTGCAAGAAGAAGAGATTGCGCTAGACGCTTCGTTGCGCCCCAGGCGTCTGGATGAATTCATCGGCCAGGAGCGGGTGAAGGCCAACTTGCGCATCCTGATCGAAGCGGCCAAGGGACGCGGCGAGGCGCTGGATCACGTCCTCCTTTACGGCCCACCGGGATTGGGCAAGACCACCCTGGCCAACGTCATAGCCAATGAGATGAACGTGAACATCCGCGTGACCTCGGGACCGGCCATCGAGCGGGCGGGGGATTTAGCCGCTATTCTCACCAATCTGCGCCGGGGTGACGTGCTTTTCATTGATGAAGTCCATCGCCTGGGCCGTGCAGTCGAGGAAATCCTGTATCCGGCGATGGAGGATTACGCTCTGGATATTATCATCGGCAAGGGCCCCAGCGCGCGGAGCATCCGCCTCAAACTGCCACGCTTCACCATCATCGGTGCGACCACCCGCCTGGCGCTGGTCACCTCCCCGCTGCGCGCCCGCTTTGGTGCCGTATATCGCCTGGATTTCTACAGTCCGGAGGCTATGCTGGCCATCGTCCGCCGCTCGGCGGCCATCCTGCAAGTGGAGATTGACGACGGTGGCGTGGAAGAGATCGCCCACCGGGCACGGGGCACGCCCCGCGTCGCCAACCGCCTGCTCAAGCGTGTCCGCGACTACGCCCAGGTGCGGGCCGATGGCCGCATCACCCGCGAGGTGGCTCAGGCCGCGCTGAACCTCCTCGAAGTGGACAACCTGGGTCTGGACGACATAGATCGCAAAGTGCTGCGCACTATCATCGAAAAATTCGATGGCGGCCCCGTGGGTCTGGACACCATTGCCGCCGCCATCTCCGAAGAAGCCGATACCATCATGGATGTGTACGAACCCTACCTGCTCCAGCTAGGGTTTCTCGCTCGCACACCGCGGGGGCGCGTGGTCACCCGCCATGCCTACGAACACCTGGGTATTGAGTATCCGCAGCGACCTGATCAGCCGCCGCTGTTTTGAGACAATTGACAGCCATGGAGGTTCGCGATGGACGTGCACAAATCACGGAGATTTATCCCGGTCATCGTTCTTCTGCTCGCCGCCATCATCCTGGCCTGTAGATTCCCCGGAGGCCAGCCCCAGGTCACCGGCAAGCCCACCATTCTCATCTCCGCGCCCCTCACCGGCACGAAGATAGACGTGGGTCAGACGGTGAGCGTCGAATCCACGGCAACCGATGCGGAGGGGGTGACCAAAGTCGAATTGTGGGTAGACGGCCAATTATACCGCGAGGATTCCCCACCCGCTCCACAACCCTCGTACACTGTAGTACAACCCTGGCTGGCCACTGGCCCTGGACATCACACCCTCACCGTGCGCGCCTACAACACCGGCGGCAAGGTCAGCGACCTGGCCAGCGTGGTGGTCGAAGTGGTAGAACCGGGGGCACAAGTCACACCGGTAGTGGTTCCCACTGCGACCCCCACCGTGCCTGCGGACACCCCCACACCCATCGGCGGCACTGCCGTTCCCGAGGAGACCCCTACACCCGCCGAAGAAACGCCTGTCCCCTCACCCACGCCATCCGAGGTCACGCCGGCACCCACTTCACCACCCAGTGCCACCACGACTCCCACCGCCGGCCTCATCACCGGTTTCGAGACCTTCGGCACCTGGCAACGCGGCGTGGAGCCCAATGGCACCCTCGAACAGAGCAGCGAACAAGTCCACGGGGGACAGTACGCCGCCAAGCTCACCTACTCCTTCCCCAGCGCCGGGAACGACTATGTGGTCTTCCTCCAGGATCACCCGCTGAGCGGCACGCCGACCCACATCTCGGCCTGGGTATTTGGCAACGGTGCCGGACACTACCTCAACGTCTGGGTGCGCGATGCCCAGGGTGAGACCTGGCAGGCCACCTTCGGACAGATCACACACACCGGCTGGCAGCAGATGACCGCCCTTATCCAGACAGGACAGCCCTGGCCGTGGGATCACATTGATGGCCCCAGCAACGGCCTCGTGGACTACCCCATCACCTTCCGCGGACTGGTGCTCGATGACGCACCGGATAATTGCATCTGCACCGGGGTAATCTACATTGACGACATCACCATAGGCGCGGGAACTCAGGTTCCAGAGGCCACCTGCATGCCTACCGCCACCCCCAGCGCCCCGGCGGACATGGTCCTCGTCCCGGCTGGCGAATTTCTGATGGGCAGCACAAACGCCGACATTGACCAGGCTCAGGCATGGAGCGGCAAATCCCGCTACGAATTCGAGGACGAGTTCCCCCAGCACACCGTATACCTGGACGCCTACTACATTGACAAATTCGAAGTGACCAACGCCCAGTTCGAAGCTTTCGTCAACGCTACCGGCTATCGCACCACAGCCGAGGAGAAAGGGGAAATCAACAACTGGCGCACGGCCTACGCTCCAGGCATGGAGAACTACCCCGTAGTCTGGATGAGCTGGTACGACGCCGACGCCTACTGCAAATGGGCGGGCAAGCGCTTGCCCACCGAAGCCGAGTGGGAGAAGGCCGCGCGGGGCAACCTGGGCCGCATCTTCCCCTGGGGCAATGAATGGGACCCCACCAAAGCTAACTGCGGCGAAACCGGATACGGTCACACCCTGCCCGTGGGCAGCTTCCCCGAAGGATTCAGCTACTACGGCGCCCGGGATATGGCCGGCAACGTGTGGGAGTGGGTAGCCGACTGGTGGGACCCCAATTACTACAGCGTGTCCGCCACGCGCAATCCGCAGGGTCCCCTGACCCCCACCCAGAACAAGATACTGCGTGGTGGAGCCTTTAAAAACGCGCGCTGGCAACTGCGCACCGCCCATCGTCACACCAGCGGCCCGGATGGATACGCCCCCGACCACGGCTTCCGCTGCGCGAAAAGTGCTCCATGATGACCACGGCTGGCGACTCCGAGCGGGCCACCGTCCTCGATGCCGATGGCCGCCGCCTATCATCAACCACGATAAAAAAGGCCCGTCGCCTGCTGGCGGCGGGCCGGGCTACATTGGTGAGCGAGTCGCCCCTCGTCATCCGCCTGCACTACACCGTGAACCTCCCGCCCCGCCCGGAACCGGTCGCCGCACCTCCCGTTGGCGAGGGAAGAACGATCCTGTTGCACGTCTGCTGTGCTCCGTGTGGCACCTACACCGTCGAACGCCTGCGAGAGCTGAGGTTTGAAGTCACAGGCTTCTGGTACAATCCCAACATCCACCCCTGGAGCGAGCATGAGCGTCGGCGGGAGACGCTGGCGCGCTACGCCGCTGAGATTGACCTGCCGGTAATCTGGAGCCAGGGCTACGAGATGCGCGAATTCCTGCGCGCCGTGGTCGGTCACGAGCGCTTCGGGGAAAGATGCGCCATCTGCTATCGCATGCGCCTGGAGCGGACGGCCCAGGTGGCTGCCGCGCAGGGCTTTGACGCCATCACCACCACCCTGTTGATCAGTCCTCACCAGAACCAGAACCTCATCCGCCGCATCGGCGAGGAAGTGGCTGCCCTATACGGCGTTGACTTCTACTTCGAGAACTTCCGTCGGGGCTGGGCCCGGCGTGGACACCTGGCCCGCAAGCACGATCTCTATCAACAACGGTATTGCGGTTGCGTGTACAGCGAATGGGAAGCCGGAGACCCCGAGGCACGAAAGAAGGCCCCGTAGCCTCCCCCGGCCCCAACAGAAAGGGATAACGTATCTTCTCAATAATTTCGACCTGTGCAGTGAAGTACGTATTTCAGGTCGGGCCCGTGCCCCGACGCAGATGCGATGGGGCATGGCCCCGCCCTACTCAGTCCAGCCCTGAAGTATGTCCTGAGCCCGGCGAAGGGGGCTTCGCCCTCTCGGCGCGGGGACTTCGGCCCCGCGCGGCTTGGGGCTAACTGCCCAGCTTGAATAATTTGGGGGTAGGGGCAGGTCTTGTGCCTGCCTGCCTGGGCGACCGCAAGGGTTCGCCCCACATTTTGAGGAGATAAGGGATAACAGCCATTCTCAAAGGTGGGATGGAGATGCCGTCCCACCTTTTGTTTGCGGCACCGGCTCTTCAGGGCGTTACGGAGAGACTTTTGTCACAGACAGCTCACTGCTTCAGTGGTAAAATCAAAAGATGGACGTAACCGTTCAGTCTGAGTGAAATCGCTCTCTCCCTGGGCGCTTCGCGCCAGATGTCGGCCTGCTCCGAGACTTCCCTTCTGTGCGACAATGCCATTGTCTGCGAAGGCCGACCATGGGCCCAAGGCCCGCTGAAAATACCAGCCCCTCAGGTCGTTGTTCCAGGAGAAAGGGAAAATGGCTCACATATTCCAGGATATTACCCAAACCATCGGCAACACTCCCCTCGTCCGCCTGAATCGCGTGACGAAGGGCTTGGAGAGCACCGTGCTGGTGAAAGTGGAAGCTTTCAACCCCTTATCCAGTGTCAAGGACCGGGTGGGGGTTAACATGATCGTCGCAGCGGAGAAAGCAGGGCTCATCAAAGAAGACACCATCATCCTGGAACCCACCAGCGGCAACACGGGCATCGCTCTGGCCTTCGTCTGCGCGGCCAGGGGGTACAAACTCCTCTTGACCATGCCCGATACGATGAGCATGGAGCGCCGGAAACTGCTCAGAGCCCTCGGTGCTGAACTGATTCTCACCCCAGGGCGAGAGGGCATGTCCGGAGCGGTGAGAAGGGCCGAGGAGATGGCAGCCCAGGATCCCCGCTACCTCATCCTGCAGCAGTTCAAGAACCCGGCCAACCCGGAAATTCACCGCCGAACCACCGCCGAGGAAATATGGCGTGATACCGATGGTCAGGTGGACATCGTGGTGGCCGGTGTGGGCACAGGAGGCACCATCACCGGCATCGCCGAGGTGATAAAAAGCCGCAAACCCCGTTTCCAGGCCATCGCCGTGGAGCCGTCCAGCTCGCCCGTCCTCTCCGGTGGGCAACCCGGCCCGCACAAGATTCAGGGCATTGGCGCCGGCTTTATCCCCGACATCCTGCGCGCGGAGCTGATTGATGAAGTGGTCCAGGTGAGAGACGAGGACGCTATCGCCATGGCCCGTCGGCTGGCCAGGGAGGAAGGTATCCTGGCAGGAGTCTCCTCCGGCGCTGCCACCTTCGCCGCCCTGGAGGTGGCCAGGCGAGCCGAGAACAGAAACAAACTCATCGTAGCCATTCTACCCGATACAGGCGAGAGATACCTCAGCACCCCACTTTTCGATACGGAGGAACTCGTTCCGTAACACCTTGCCCGGTCGGCGTAGCTATATCCCCCTCTACGGCAAGGCTTTCCAGAAGGAAGATGATGTACAGCGAAAAGGTATTAGAACACTTTCTACACCCACAGAACGTGGGCTCTATCGAGGACGCCGATGGTTTCGGTCAGGCTGAGGGCGGCCCTCGCTGCCCAGAGGATTTAGCCCATGTCTGGATTCAGGTCACCGATGGGCGCATCACCGAGATCAGGCATAAGACGTTAGGTTGCCCCGTGGCCATCGCCGCCAGCAGCATGACTTGTCATCTGGCAAAGGGCAAGACCCTGGACGAAGCGCTGCAAATCACGCCGGAGGTGGTAGCCGCAGCCTTAGGCGACATCCCCGAGCGAAAATCGGATTCCATCGTTGGCCCCAAGGCTCTGCATCAAGCCATTGCTGATTACCAGGCGAGGAGGAAGTAGTATGGTATCAAAATGTTCAGGTACATGAGAGAAGATATAGAGACAGTTTTCGCCAAAGACCCGGCAGCCAGAACGGTCTGGGAGGTTATATGCTGCTATCCGGGATTGCACGCCATCTGGCTGCACCGGCTGGCCCACTTTCTATGGCAGAAGGGATTTCATTTCTTGGGACGGTTGGTCTCCCACTTCAATCGGCTGTTGACCGGGGTGGAGATTCACCCTGGGGCCAGGATCGGTCGCCGTCTCTTCATTGACCATGGCATGGGGGTGGTGATTGGCGAGACAGCCGAGATCGGAGACGATGTGCTGATGTACCAGGGCGTGGTGTTGGGGGGCACAAGCCTGGAGAAGACCAAACGACACCCCACCATCGGCAACAGGGTCGTCATCGGGGCCGGGGCGACGGTGCTGGGGCCGATCTCAGTGGGTGATGGGGCCCAAATCGGCGCTGGTTCGGTGGTGATCCGATCGGTGCCTCCAGGCGCTACGGCGGTGGGCGTCCCGGCGCACATAGCCGGTCAACGGGAAGCGACTAAGCTGGGAGCAGACCTGGAACACGGCAACCTGCCCGATCCGGTGCTCAAAGCCCTCAGTGCCACCTTAGCGCGGACGAGCCGCCTGGAGGAGCGCGTACTGGAGCTGGAAAAAGCGCTGGCGCGCCTGGCTCCCAACATGATGCCCGCGCGACATCGGCCGTCCCTGGTCAGCGAAGATCTGGCGCGACGCATTCGCGAGGCGCTGCAAGAGATAATTGACCCCGGAGCAGGGATCAACGTGGTGGAGCTGGGCCTGATCCGGGACATCGAGGTGAAGGACAAGGAGGTAGAGGTGCGCATGGTCCTCACCACATCCGAGTGCCCCATGGTGGAGTACTTGACGGATCAGATCAGACGCAAAGTCAAAAGCCTCAATGGAATTGAGAACGTCGAGGTTACGCTGCTGCCCGAGCCCTGGCAAGGGGTGAGGAAAAGCGTGCCTCAGGATAACGGGGGCTAAGGTTCGACCGTGCGGACAATTGGGGCCAGGGCGATGTCCTTGATAGAGGGCATCGCCTTTTCATTGTGGGTGGGTGGAGCGTAGCACAAATAGGGCGGGTTGGCGGCTCTTTCGTTCTTCGATCTCGCGGAATTCAACTCCGCGAGATCGAAAATGACCGACTGTCCCGCCGCCAACCTGCCCTACGGAGTACGCAAAAATCCGTTGCATTATTTCGGTCCACTAGCTACCGTTCAGGGGCAATTCACGTTCCGGCGAACTGATGTTGTTTTGTCTACCCAAGAGGACCGATTTCTGATAAGCCGCCCAGATGGCCTTGGAGAGAATCGTGCGCATGCTGCCTTTCTCCAGTTGATAAATGGCGTCGGCGCTGGTGCCTCCTGGAGAAGTAACCATATTGCGCAGCTCGGCCAGGTGTTTCCCCGACTGCCGCGCAAAGAGCACCGAGCCCAGCACCGTCTGGAGGACCAACTCCCTGGCCACCCGCCGCGAAAATCCCAGGTGTACCGCCGCATCCACCATGGCTTCCATCATGAGGAAGACGTAAGTGGGCCCCGTCCCGCTCACCGCCGTTGCCATGTCCAGATACCTCTCCTCGTCCACATATATTTCCTGCCCCATGGCTTTGAGGATGGCCTGAGCCTGCGCTAATTGTCGTTCTTTCACCTCCGGCGTCGCCGTCCAGACCGTCATGCCCTCGCCGATTTGAGCAGGGGTGTTGGGCATGGCACGCACGATGGCAGCGTGCTTCAATCCTGAGGCGATGGTAGACATGGTGCTGCCAGCGACTATGGACAGGATCAACGCCTCGGGCTTGATGCAGCCCTGCAGTTCCATCAATACCGCCGGGATCACTTGTGGCTTCACCGAGAGGACCACCACATCCGCCGTTCGAGCGGCCTCGCGGTTATCGGTGGTGGCTTCTATGCCATAACGAGCGCGCAATTCCTGAGCGCGTGCCTCACGGGGTCCACTGCCGATGATCTGTTGCCGGGGAACCAGGCCCTTGTCAATGAGCACTTTAATCATCGCCTCGGCCATGGTCCCGCTGCCTATGAAAGCTATTCTCGTCTCCCTCAGCATCTTTCACTCCCAAGCTATATGGATGTAGTCGCGTGGTTGTGGGGTCGGATGGTCATGTGGTCATGTGGTCAGTCGGTCTTTCAATGTCTCACAGTTGATGAAGTTCAAGAAATTATTCGGGTTACAGAAGCTGCCCGGACGCTTACCCGCCCTGAGCTGAAGCCTTCGGCGCGGCTCAGGCCGAGGGCTCAGGGCTGAGCAGCTCAAGCCCGCTGAAGACGGGCTATTGGTGCGCTCGAATGGTCGTTCAGGGCGCTTGCAGCGCCCTTCCGCCGCTCAGCCTGGGGCTTCGAGCCCCAGGCGAGACTCCGCGAGAACAGAGAACAGGGTGAGGGGCTTGTGAGTAGAACCGCATCGAGTCTTCAGCGCCATCGGGACAGCAGAACGAAGATGACGACGAGGAAAACAGCCGCCGGAGCCGCGCCACAGCACACCGTCGTCGAGGGCACCGGGACCGGTGTGCTCTGCGGGGGCAGGGGGGTGCTCTCCGCCAGGGCCTGCTGCCGGGGCTGCGCTCCGATGTACTGCCGCCACTCGTCCTCCAAGCCATCTACATCAACCCCCAACACCTCCATCACCCCGTCATCTTGGTGCGCGCCCACACTGAACACTTCAATCAACTGGGCCACTTTTTCCTTGCCGTAATGCTCAAACAGGAAATTGACCACGCTCCAGCTCTCCGCGTACGCCAGGTCTGCCAGCGCGCGATCGGTGGGGAAGTTGCTGTTCAGCGAGCGAATGGAAAGGAGAGTATTATTCCGAATGGCCCGGTCCAGCGTGGATTGCTCTGCCAAGGACAACCCACCCTGATAATACATGGCCAGCCCCTCGTCCATCCAGTGCGGCAATCCGCCGAAGGGTGGTATCATCTTCTGGGCGATGATGGCGTGGGTCAGCTCATGAGCGATGGCCTGCAACCCCCAGTCCAGGTTGTTAGGCGCGATGCCGATGAGGATCAGCGGGAAGCCCGCACCGGAAAAGGACCTGCCTCCCGTCCACTCATGAGCCCCCTCCTCCAGCGCTGCGCGCAGGTCATCATAAGTGCCGTAGACATATATCTTGATGCGATGCTTCACCGTCACGTTCAGATCGCTCTCGATGTTGTCCAGCTTCTGCACAGCGTGGTCGAAGAGGGTTCGCCCGAAATCGTCGCTCCCTCGATACCAGTAAAGCGCTATCCTCTCATTGGACAACTCCTGCCACTCGTGAGTATTATCATCGTAAGTGAAGAGCACCGGCTCTGTCTCCAACTCGTGACCCGCTGCATCGCGTACCCGCCAGTGGTACTGAATATCCACGCCGGGAGGCAAGTAATGCTGGGCCCGCATATCCAATTCATACTCAGCATGAATGGCGGTGCCCGGCGTGAACTCCGGATACGCCTCCGTAGTGGCCGGGCGTCGCGTGGTCAGTACCTGATAAACCAGAACCACTTCCTCAATTTCGCTATCGCTGCTGGCATCCAGATAAAAGACGATTCGCTCTCGAAAAGTAAACTCGTGCCCGCTATCTTGAACGACGATGCCCTCCTGCGCTTCGACGCGCGGAACACTGAGGAACAAAACGGCGACGATCACCCCAAACAATACAACATACTTTTTCACCACATCAACACCTCAGTTCTTCATCAACGATGGTCCTCACCCGTTGCACACCCGACCGGGCCAACACCAGGCAAGCCGATCCAATGAGCAGAGCGCAAACCAGATAAGTCCAGGGCAGGCCCCATCGTTCGGCGATGAGGTAGCCTACCACCGGCCCGACGGCCGCGCCAATGTCACCGGCTGTGGCAAATAAGCCAACGGCCACCCCTTGCCTTTCTCCCGTCACCAGGTCACCGGTCAGGGCGGCCAGGCTGGTGAAGACCACGCCATCTCCGATAGCCGCCAACACAAAGCCCAAGACCATAACCCTCGTGTCCATCCCCAGGGCCAGAAGCAGATTGCCGACCAGGAAAGTCATCAGGCCGAGCAAGGCCACGGGACCGCGCCGCCCCAGCCGGTCTGAGCTGTAGCCCGAAAGCCAGTTGAACACGATGCAGAGCAACGTGCGCGATGACAAAAAGACACCGGTCAGGGAAGCCACGCCCAACACCAGCGCGCCAACTCGGACCGAGTCGCCGAAGCGCTCGCTGAGGAGCAATCCCATGGTGGACATGAGCACGCCATTGCCCGCGAAGGTGTTGGCGAAACTGGCGTAGCTCACGCTCAGCAGATGCGCATTCCACCCGCGACGAGGGGGGGCCTCGCTCACAGCCTGCCGCCGAAGGGTCTGGGAGCGTGCGGTCTCGGGCAGGCCCAGCAGAGCTATCAACATCCCCAGTCCCGTGCCGACGGCGCAGAGGAGGAAAGTGCTGTGGTACCCCAGCCAGTCGTTGAGCAGGCCGCTGAGCAGCATACTGGTCGCACTGCCCAAAAACGCCAGGGAATGATAGGCGCCCGTGATCCGTCCCCGATCGGTGGGAGTCGAAATGTCGAACAGGATGTTGTAGCTACCCACCATGATCAACGCCCAGGCCAGGCCCCACACCAAACGCGCCAGGAGCAGCGGCCAGAAACCCCGCACCAGAGCGTAAAGCGCCGTAGAAGCCGTCCCCAAGCCCATGGCCACGATAAAGGGCGCACGACGACCCACGCGGTCGTACAGAGCTCCAACCGGGGAGTTGAGAAAGATGCGCACCAGCCGGTTTGCCCCCAGGATCACGCCCACAGACCCCAGGGCGATCCCGGCTGCGGCAGTGTGCGAGGGTAAAATGGTGTACAGGGCCGAATCACCCAGCAAAGAGAGCGCGGCAGCCGCGGTCAGGGGCAGCAGAACCCGCCAGGGGCCGCGCATTTAGATAATCTCCGCCTGCTCTAATAGCCGACGACTGGCGCTGACCAAAGCCGAATCGGAGTCCAGCTCGATCATGGGGCGACCGAGGATGTCGAACTCGGCCACCTTCTCATCGTAGGGCAGAATGCCCAGCAAGGGGACGCCGACTTCTTCCATCTGTTCGGCCAGGGGAGCAGGCAATTCGCCCCGCACACCGTTGATGACCAAATAGGCGCGGCGAATGCGCGTACCTAACTCCCTGGTCAACTCCACGATGTTCTGCGCGCCCCGCAGGCCCCGCACGGTGGGATCGGAGAGGATGAACAGCACATCAATGTTGCGCGTGGTCTGGCGACTGATGTGCTCCATGCCGGCTTCGTTGTCAATGACCACATAGTCATAATCGTTGCCCAAACGATCAATCACGTGGCGGAGGATGTTGTTGGCGGCGCAGTAGCAGCCGGGCCCCTCCGGTCGGCCCATGGCGATCAGGTCTATGTGATCCCCTTCCACCAGCGAGCGGTTGATGCGATACTCGAAGTAATCATGCTTCGACATGCTGGCATCGTATTGACCGCTCTGCACCTCCAGCATCGCTTCTTCGCGGATGTGACCGATGGTTTCTTCGAGCTCCATCCCCAGAACCAGGTTGAGGTTGGCGCTGGGGTCGCCATCAATGGCCAGGATATAGCCCTCACTATGCTCCCGTAGATATTTAATTACCATAGCGGTAAAAGTAGTCTTGCCAGTACCGCCTTTGCCGGCGATGGCTATCGTTTTGGTCATGAAAATCTCCTGCACAGGGTATATTGCAAAAGGTACGACGGCGGGTGACTACTCAGCCTATGCTCCAAGTCCCCGTCCCGGGGACGTTCCATGCGGCAAGATGCTGTCTTTTGCGCGGTTTTCTCAGCCGAGACGCCCCCGGGACGGGGGCTACGAGCCTGGGAGGACAGTGCGCCTGCTAGCCTGAGTAGTAACATACGGTTGAACTATCAGCGCGCCCGCTTACGGCGCAGAGTCACGGCGGCCAACGGCGCTCCGCCAAGAAGTATCATGCCGATGGGACAGGGTCCGCTGGTCGGCGGCAACGTTGCGGGCCGCGCGGTGGGTATGCCGGTAGCCGTGGCCACGGGAACGCTGGTCGCCGTTGGCGCAGCGGTGGCCGTGGCAGTCGCCGTTGCCGTCGGCGTCGGCGAAGGGGTGAGAGTGGGCGTCGGTGTCAGCGTCGGTGTCTCGGTCGGCGTCGGCGTGTAAGTAGGCGTGTTGGTCGGCGTCGCGGTCGCCGTTGGTGTGAAGGTGGGCGTCGGAGTATGAGTCGGCGTATGGGTCGGCGTCGCCGTGAAAGTAGGCGTCGGAGTGGGTGTGTCCGTCGGTGTCGGCGTGGGCGTGGCCAGCAGAGAGGTGAGGAAGCCACCGCCCACGCAGATCAGCGCCAGAACGGCGATCAGCACGATCAGAGCACCACCGGCCAGGGCCAGCTGCCACGCCGGCCAGGGCCAGCGACGAGGAGGGGTCACAGGCATAGCGGGTGGCGCTTCGACTGCGGGTCGCGCTGGGGCCACGGCTTCCTCTGCTGGCTCTCGGCGTCGGGGCTCCTCGGGCAGTTTAAGCCGCTCGACGACGGTGGGTTCACCGCCGGGTTCCTCGGCAACCAGCTTGATGATGATAACGGTGATATTATCCGGTCCGCCGCGCTCATTAGCCAGGGCCACCAACGCTTCGGCAGCCGCCTGAGGCTCCCGTGAGGTGACCTCGCGCCAGATTTCCTCGTCCTTGACCAGGCTAGTGAGCCCATCGGTGCACAGCACCAGAGCGTCGTTGGCACGCAAAGGCTGCTCAAAAATATCCACCTCTACGGTGGGATCATGTCCCAAACTGCGGGTGATCACGCTGCGGTAAATGTGCTCACGCGCCTCCTCCCGGGTCAGAATGCCCGCCTCGACCTGCTCGCCTACCCAGGAATGATCACGGGTGACCTGTTTGATGTTGGTCTCGCGGATCAGATAGGCCCGGCTGTCGCCCACATTGGCGATAATCGCCTGGTCCTGATGCAAAACCGCTGCCACCAGAGTGGTACCCATTCCGGCCTGAGCTGCGTTGCCAGCCGCCTGCTTATACACCGCGTCATTGGCAGCGAGTACGGCGCGGCGCAGGCTTTCCGGCAGGTCGGGTATCGGATCGCTGTAATAGCTTTCGAAGAGGACAGCGATGGCCAGTTGACTGGCCACCTCCCCGGCCGCGTGACCGCCCAT
>JACIWR010000359.1 GCA_014360845.1 Anaerolineae bacterium | reverse complement strand
GGTCCCGGTCAACAGGGTCACCACGATGGGGAACAGGATGCGGGTAGTGCGCGAGACGGGCCGCGAGGTGTAGGGCATTTTAATCAGGCGCTGTTGCCGCGTGGTTAACAGGCGCATCACCGGCGGCTGGATGACCGGCACCAAAGACATGTAGGAGTAAGCGGCCACAGCGATGGGGCCCAGCATGTGGGGCGCGAGTTTGCTGGCCACGTAGATCGAGGTCGGTCCGTCGGCGGAGCCGATGATGCCAATGGAGGCCGATTCCTCGATGGTGTAGCCGGAGAGAGTCGCCAGCAACAGCGTGCCGAAGATGCCGAACTGTCCCGCCGCGCCCAGCAAGGCCATACGCGGGTTCTCCAGCAGAGGGCCGAAATCGGTCATGGCCCCTACGCCGATGAAGATTAACAGCGGAAACAGTTCATTGACAATTCCCCCCTGGTATAGCACATCGAAAAGACCGTGGTGCTGTCCGATGTTCATTCCTGTCAGGGGGATATTGGCCAGGATGCAGCCTGCGCCGATGGGCAAAAGCAAGACCGGTTCATATTCCTTGGCGATGGCCAGCCAGATAAGGATACCTCCCACCCCGATCATGATCAGGCGTGGCCACTCCACGCCCAGGGTGATGATGCCTTGCGACAATTCGTGTAGTAGTGAGGTCCAATGCACTGATGATGCTCCCCGATGTATTCAACTAATCCTGCTCGACGGCCAGTACGAACAGCACATCACCGTAATTCACGCTCTTCCCATCGTACACGCGCACGTCAATTACTCGCCCGTCGGCTGTGGCGCGGATAGGGCTTTTCATCTTCATCGCCTCCAGGTTGCACAGGTGCTGACCGGTTTTGACTTCGTCGCCGACCCTGACCATGATGTCCATCACTGTGCCGGGCATGGGGGCGATGATCTCACCCGCGCTGACCGGAGGACCTGGTATGGCGGAAAGGGGCACGGTAATAGTGACCGGCTTGGCTACGGGTTCCCGCTCTACCTGCACCTGGAACTCCTCACCATTCACTTTCACTGTGACCGGCGAGGAGCGCACATCCCCTACCTCGACGTTGTAAGTTTTGTCGTTAACGGTGATTTTAAATTTCTTCACGGCTTTTCCCCTTGCTCCCTTGCCCACTTGCTCACCTGCCCCCTCACCTCTGCAGTTGGAGGAGACGGCCTTGTATCTTCCAGGCACTTCTTTGTTTCGGGGCTGGTGTCGGCACTGGTCGGCGGGACTCCTCGCTGAGTACCAAGGCAACGGCGATGGCCGCTACCCGCGCCCGCTCTTCCTCAGCCGAGGGCGAGGCTTTCTCAGCAGCTTTGCTTTTGGCTCGTTCCCAGGGCATGTGGGTGAGGGCGATCATCGCCAGCACGATAAGTCCCAGGGCCAGGAACACCAGTCCCATGCCTACCAGGGTGATTTGCAGTCCGTAAGTTACTACACTCCAGTCACCGTTCAGCATCTCTTTCCTCTTGGGTTATTTGGGATGGTTCATCATTCTGGCGGAAATAGGTTTACGCTTTTGAAGCCCTGAAAAAATTCTCAAGAGAAAATAGCCCCGCCTTGGGCCCAGCTCCAGTGGGTAAATCAGCCCCCACCGTTTTTCCGTTCGTTTCTTGGCTTGGGCGACTTCTCTGTCAACGAATATCCAACGAATAAACGAATAGACCGTGATGCTGCTCATTTGTTTATTCGGTCCACCATTCGTTGACAGTATGTTGCCCGATTAAAGTGCCAGCCCATTCGAACCATCCCGGTTATTTCGTCCTTATTCTACCAAAGAGTTTCATCAGCCCGTGTTTGCTCCCTGATCGTGTTAGCTGCCGGCGGGCCCGTGAGAGTTGTGGATTCCGGGTTTCAAGACCCCCAACCCCCAACCCGAAACCCGCAACCTGAAACCCCCAACCCCCAACCCGCAACCCAAAGCCTGCGCGGACTTTACGACACAAACTGTGCGAGGTATCGGGCCAGGTGGAGATTTCAGCCACCCCGCAAGCGCCGACGGGACTCTCGACAGTGGGGGCATTCCAGGCCCTTGTACTCTCGTCCGCAGGTGCGGCAGGTGCGACTTTGCCCCTCGCTCTCTCCGATAGAGGCAGCGACGATGATGACCTCCTGGCCGATGTGTTCTCTGAGCCACTCCAGAAGGTGTACGTCGTTGATGCTCAATTGCTCTCCGTCGGATACGAGCAATCCGCGCAGCACGGAAGCTCCCACGTCATAAGCGCGGCTGGCCAGCTCGCGGGCGGTGATGGCAGAAATTGGCATGTGGTCCTCCAGTCAAGTGACCGGCCCCTCGTCAGTACCGGTCAGCGAACAATCCGTGTGACAACGAGGCGAATTATAACCTTTTTGGGATGATTTGGCAAGCCAGATTGGACGAGGGTGCGTTTTAGTTTCGGGTCAGGTTTGTCCCGTAGCGGCCGACCGCTGCTGCGTCCTGAGCGGAGACGAAGGGTGTCGGCCTACGGCGGGCAGGGCCGCCCGCCGCTACGTTGGGATAAGAAGCTCTACCTGTTGACTTGATGCCTGTAAGGGCGCAAACTCGCCCCCCAAAGTGAAATACGCTCTGGGCGAGGGATGTTTGGCCGGGGACGAGTTTCGGCGGTTCGCTGGCGAAGTCAGCGGCGGTTTGCGCACAACATTGTGCCCCCCGTGAACTCCGGGTGGAGCAGGGCCTGGAGCACGCGCCCCTCTTCCTCTCCGCTGATGAGGTGCACCCGCAGTTGAGGATGTCGTTCGATGATGTTGAGCATCTCTTGCACTTTGGAAAGCATGCCGCCGGTGACATCCACGCCGTGGGAGCCGGCGAGCTGGCACTCGACCTGAGGAAACGTGGCGGGGGTTATCTGGGGGATGAGCTGCGCGGCGGCATCCTGCAGCGGGTCGCGGTCGAAGACGCCATCCACTACCCCGGCCAGAATGATGCGCTGGGGGTGCAGTTTATCGGCCAGCCAAGCGAAGATTTGCTCGGTGGAGATGATGGTGCAGCCGCGTACCTCGTCCAGGGCCACATCGCCGTAGACCAGGGGCACCAGCCCGTGAGCTAGAGCGGTTTGGATAGGGTGCATGTCCAGCCACAGGAGTTCGCCGTCACGACAGCGAGCGGAGGCCGAGGGTTGCACGGAGAGCACCGGTACGTCCGCTGTCAGGAAGGCGTCGGTGACGAGGCGATTGAGGCGGGCGGCAGCGGCTCCGGTCTCGGCGTAGCCGCGCCAGCTTGATTCATCGCGAATGCCCTGCCGCGTGCCGTAGCGACTCCCCACGAAGTGCCCAAAAGACCCGCTGCCGTGGCCCAACACCAGCCGCAGGTCGGGGCGGGCATCCAGGGCCTGATGCACTTCCTGCGCCACACGCCGGATAATCTCCGGCCTCGGAGTGAATTCCCGGTTCTTGTCGGTGATAAGCGAGCCCCCCAGCTTGAGGAACACCAACTCAGTCAAGGGTCACTACCTCACCTTCTATGCTGACCGCGTCCCCGGTGCGAATCTGGCCGATGTCCACCTGATCCACCATGGGGATGCCGGCGATGATCGCCCCCACGGCGACGATGGCCTCGCTCTCGGCGTTGATGATCCCTGCCGGGGCCAGGCCATTGCGCGCCAGGCGGTACAGCGTGTACGAGCCGACGGTACTCCCCTTGCCGGTGGGGAAGACGAGGATGCGACCGGCGACGCACTCTCCTTGCAGGGGATGTCCCGGCTCGATCACGATTCCCGTATCCGGGTCCACACCGCCCAGGAAGCCGATGGGTTCCGGCGAGACCAGGGCGATGCCTTGAGCTTTTCCGTGTTTGATGACTCGTCCGTGCAAGCGTTTCATCGCCAGTGCCCCGTCACCGCCGCCTCCAGACATTGCTCCAGCGGGCCAAACCGCACCCGCAAGCCGGAATGGGACGGCGCGTAGAAGGCCATCTTGGCCGAGTTGGTGGCCAGAGTGCGGAAGCCCAGGGCGTCCATGGGAGCGACTACCAGGCAGGTATCGGCTACCAGTTTGCCACCGGCGGCCTCGATGGTGGCCACGTAGCCGGCCTCTACCGCTTTTTCTTTGATCTGCCGGGCGGTGGTGATCCACAGCGCCGCTTGTAGACGCTGGCCCTCCACCGCGCGGGCGATTTCGGCGATCTCTTCCAGGGAGGCGTGAGGGCAGCCGATGCTCACCAGGTCAATCTCTTCCACCGGGGCGTTGAGGGCGGCGTAGGCTGGTGACAGGTCCTCGATGACCATGCGCCGGGCATCGGGGGCGAGCATGTTCGCCTGCCGGGCTTCGGGCGTCACCCCTTCCACGTGGTAGAGGGCCACCGCGCCGCTGGCGGCCATGGCGGCACCGAGGGTTTTTAATAGAAGGGTGGAGGGTTGGAAGGAAGGGAGGATGAGGTATGGCACCGCGTTGCGTACC
>JACIWR010000358.1 GCA_014360845.1 Anaerolineae bacterium | reverse complement strand
CAGTCCACTTTGCTTGGATCAAACTTCGCATGGTAGTAGATTTTCTCAGCATGAAATGGACCAAAGTATAGCGGGGATTGAGCATCGTGATACGGCCTGGCAACATCAAAAGCATTGCCCAGCCAGGCCGCTTTATTTGCTGGTATCCGGGCATCCTCTGATTGAATGTAGAGTTGCCCTTCCCAGTCTTCAAGACTACCTCGGAATACCAGGGACTCCAGGGGCGGCCAAAGGCCGCTGTAGTTCTCGAAAAACTGTATCTCATCCCCCAACTCTGCTGCTCGGAGCGTCTCAAGCCAACCCCATCTCCCCTCCAGTTCTCCTCCCGCTTCAAAGAAAGCCAGCACATCCTCCCAGGTTTCCACGCCAAGGTAGGCTTTGATCTGGTCTTCTGTCAGATACCCACTCGGATCCGTGTACCGCAGCGGGTTGTTGCGCACGTAGGCGTACCTGTTAAGGTCCTGGGGATTGCCGGGGTTGGGCACCACCGTATCCGCGCTGACGAAGCGGCCCAGCACGGGGTTGTAGAAGCGGGCGCGGTAGTCCAGCAGGCCAAGGCCTGCTTCCACGCGCTGGCCGGTGAAGGTGAAATCGGTTGGTAAGGTGCCCTCGCGCCAGCGGACCTCGCCATAGGGGTAGTAGCGTTGCCGGGCCGTGATGCGTGAAGCGTGATCCGTGACCAGGGAGGTAGAACCGAGATGGTCGGCGTGCAGGTAGCATACCACATCCCCACAGCGAAGGGCACGGCCGGCAGAAGCGCTGGGTTTCGGCTGCGCCTTAACCCGGTCTACGGACTCAGGAGGTCAGCGTGAAGGTAAGCAGAGGTGTCTCCAGATCACTTATGGCTTGCATTTTCCATAACCATTCGTATATGGTGATCAACCGCACCAAATAGTGCCGGTATTTGCTCCCAGGTCACACCGTCGCCAGGCGCTAACCCCACCGTTACAACATAATTCGCATATCTGGCTACGGCGGTACACGTTCCCGGCGTCGTTTCTAGAGAACCGCAGAAAATGGTGTATTGGTCAGCAAAGTCGCTTGTGTATTGATACTCCGGTGGAGGCGTTAAGGTAAACCCTGGTTTGCGGAGAAGACGGAGCGCTGTCTCGTATCCTTTCTTAGCTAAAGTCACTGACTCGAACCTGTAAACGTCGAAGCCAAATCCCCCTCTCCCCGGCTTCGTTGATGCCCAATCTTGCCCACGAGATTCACACGCACCGAGCTCCTGCTCCCTTCTCTCGTTTGCAGAATCTCTCCTCTTCTCCCATCCTTCTGGTAAAGGCAACGAGGTAATACCAAACTCTTCCATGGAAATGGATAAGGACGTCGCTGGAGTGCAGGCCGGTAGCATCGTCACCAGAGCTATCACGACAAAGACAACCCGAAGTTTGAGACGAAGCATTCCCTCACCTCCCGTTTGTGGCATCTATCACCGGTCGGAACGCCCTCTTGTCCCCCCCATACACTTCTCTCCAGATTCTGAGGTACTCATCTCGATGAGCCAGAATGGCATCATGCAATTGCTCGGGCGTTAACTTAAGACCATACTTGTTCCACAAGTCAATCCCTATCTGAATACTCAACATATCGTAGGCGTCATTTGCCCCTGCAATACCCGGCACGGCTGCACCTGCCTGTAAAGTTTCCGCATCAAAGCCTGCAGCCGCTCCTACATACCCAAAGTGGATATTGGACCAAATGTCGTAGTAGTACTCGTGCTCTGGATCTCCCTCGATTGGAAAGAAGTAATCTCCATCTCCCTGGGCAAGGCCTAGCTTGCCCTCTAGCTTAGGTTTGTGATCCCAAGGCATACCCGGCGCTACCATGGCTCCCCAGACTACCTCTGCTAGGTCCCGCTTTTCACCACCTATTGGGAAGACCTCTGCCACGCCATGCCACTGTTGAATCCTTTGCACAATAGGCCCCTGTGCATTCTGTACCATCTCAGCATGCATATAATCCATTGCGGCCTCATATCGATCAAGCGGTCTGCACTGATGGTTCGGACATATACCTGGTTCAGGCATACGAACATCCGATGGTACTGTAGCCACGAAGAACAGCACGGCTGCTAAGCCTATCGCACATAAAGGCCCACAATGTCCATCAGGGTCATTGTACAGAACGGGGTTGTTCCCGGCATAGCTGTACCGATTGAGAAGTTGGGAATTGCCGGGGTTGGGCACCAGCGTATCCGCGTTGATGAACCTCCCCAGCACGGGATCGTAGAAGCGGGCGCGGTAGTCCAGCAGGCCAAGGCCTGCTTCCACGCGCTGCCCGGCCTGCCCTGAGCAAAGACGAAGGGTGAAGGTGTAGTCAGTTGGTAAGGTGCCCTCGCTCCAGCGCACCTCGCCGTAGAGCCTGCCCTGAGCGAAGCCGCAGGCGGAGTCGAGGGGGGTAGTACCACCGGCGGGCCACGACCTCTGAAACGTAATCCGTAACGAGTGAAACGCTGCCGAGATGATCCCCGTGCAGGTAGTATACCACACCCTCCCGCCGAAGGTGTAGTACTTGGTCACCTGCACAACGGTGATGTTCGCCTCGGCCCAGGGGCCGGTGTTGTTCATGCTTCGGCAGGCTCAGGACACCACTCAGGGCAGGCAGCGGGGGAGTGCCCCGCAGGGGCGAGAGGGGGGCGAGCCGCTGCGTGCGGGGATGGTGATGACGGTGGTGGAAGCAAAAGCCGGGCAGGGATGCCCGGCCTAAGTGCTGTCGCCCTAACTCATGTCCCAACGGTCACCCTTCTGGCCAAGACACCAGACCAACCCGCTGAGCTGCTTCCCACAGCTCTCGGTCAAAGGTTGCCAGGACGACAGGAGAGGCGATAAGCTCTTGCCAAGCCAGCGCCGCTGCCAGGTGCACCGCGTCGTATCCCCGTAGCCCGTGCTCCCAGGCCAGCACCTCCGCGCGGGAGACCAGACTCTCATCCACCGTAATGTGGATCCAGGTAGGCCAGACCTCTCTCAACCTCCACCTGGCCTCCAGTGCCTCCTCCTCTGAGAGAAATCCTAGCCGCACACCACGCGCCAGGGCCGCTCCCAGCTCTGCTCGCGTCAGCAAACCAGTTCCCATCGTCTGGGCCCCGCGTAGCATATCCCGCGTAGCCGCTGAGTTCTCCTCCTCGACGAACAACTTGACCAGGGCACTGGTATCGGCGTAGACGATCATTTCCGGTCTTCCACTACCAACTCACTGAGCAATCCTGGACCCCGATTGACTGCCACAGGCTCCGGTATGTGAAACCGCCCCCCATCCCATGTCAGAAAGCCCTCGGCGGCCAATTCCCACATCCGGTCTTCCAGTTCCGGTGGCAGGGTAGTTTCCCCTTGCGGGGAGATTGGCACCAGGCGGGCTACAGGTTTTCCGCGCGAGGTGACCACTACGATCCTCCCCTGCCGAACAGCGCGCAGGTAGTACCCTAAGCGATCCTTCAACTCCCGGACACCTACGTTTTCCATAATCCGCCTCCCTGTAGCAACTTTGTGGCTATATTATACTCCTAGTGGCCATTTCTGACAACTCCCTGAGCAGAGATTGAAGCCAGGCGAGTCCACGACACCCCGCCGTCCCCGCTGACCTCCAGGTCGTACATGGCTGCTCCGGAGCCCCCTCGCCCCTGCGCGCGGGGATGGTGATGACGGTGATGGAAGCAAAAGCCGGGCAGGGATGCCCGGCCTACGTGCTACCCTCACCTTACCAGTATTACCACTCCCACCACGAGTACGACAGTGCCTACAACAACTCCCCTGACTGCATAGTGTTTGATCTGCTTGTCGGTGAGTCTACCAGAATCCTCCGGCTCTCCTCGTCGCCAAGCACACCAACGGACGTAGAAGAAGCGATACATCATGGAGTTCGGGTGTAAGGAGTCAGGCCAGCACCACAATCTCCAACTCCACAAGACAATAGCCAAGCCTATCGACAATAACAACCCACCTACAAACCAAGATGAACAGTCTGAATTGCTCATAGTTCAACTTCTTTCTTCCTATCTATCTCAAGGTACGTAATACAAACCCTGTGAGAGATTCACTCCCAGACTTAAAACATCAGGCACGACGGGAACAAAAAGCCCTGCAATATCTAGACCAAAGTCCGCCCCCTCAGCAACAGAGAAGTCCCCTCTCACAGCCGCAATCGAAAATGACGACCAACTCCTTGCAACGCTCAGCACGTCGAGAACGTCTCCCGTCTTCCTAGCGATCTTCGCCGTGTTAGTCAGTCTTCCCACCGTTCCCAAGCTGACAACATCAGCTATTATCCCGCCAGCGTCAAGGCTAAGCATCTCACCAAAAGTTCTTTACACCTTTAGACCAGCCGTTTGAAGGGCGGCGGCTGGTGTGATACTGGCCAAATGGCGCTGCACGGCCTGGCGCAGCGCGGCCAGCGTTGGATAGCAGTA
>JACIWR010000357.1 GCA_014360845.1 Anaerolineae bacterium | reverse complement strand
CGTAGTCGTGTGGCTGTACGCAATCCCTTGGCAGACAACGATTTCGTAGATTTTTTGCTCACCGTACCCCCGGGTCTGCGTCAGGAGAAGACTTTTTACTTTAAAGCTTTCTCGCGCGCTTTCCCTAAGCTGGCCAAGATTCCCTACGCAGACACTGGTTTGCCTTTGGTCCCGTGCTTCCGTGATCTATGCATCCGTGCGGATCGGCAGGTTCGTTGGCGGCTGCGGGCGGCGGGTCTGAAATGGGTGTCGGAGCGGAAACACCGACCCTACGCTGACTACAACGGCTGGATGCGTACGGTGTTGCGGCCGTGGGTGGAGAGCATTCTGCTAGACCGACGCACTCTAGAGCGGGGTTACTTCAACCCGGACTACATCCGCAACCTGGTGGCCGAACACATGGCTGGTGCGAACCATGCCCGCAAACTAGGAGTATTGCTCACCCTGGAGTTATGGCATCGGCTGTTCCTTGATTGAGGTAGGCATGATTAAATTACTCTATTTCTCTGGCTACAAATGGGGCAACATGGGGCGGCGCAAGGTGCGCCTGGCCTACGAGTTCTCCCGGCAGCCGGAGGTAGCCTCGCTGCTCTACGTGGAGCCGCCAGTAGCGACCAGCCTCCTGGACCTGGCCCGAGGCCGGTTTGAGCCGGGGCACCTGGGGCAGAATCGGCGTACCCACCTACGGGCTTTGCTGGGCCGGCCCCGTTTGAACGTGAAGGACACGAAGGTGTGGGTTTACACCGGCTCGCAGAAGAGTATCCCCCTGACCCGCGTGCCAGCTCTGCGGCGGCTGGGCGTGCTACAGCGGCTCAATCAGGCCCTCTATGTCCGGGGTATCCGTCGTCTGCTGAAACGGCTGCCGGGAGATGAGTTGGTGCTCTGGCTGAGTTACCCTCTGCAGGCCTGGGCGCTGGATGCCTTCCCGCAGCGGATGCTGGCTTGCTATGATTGGACCGACGACTGGGCCGCCTTCGACATCCTGCCGGTCCAGGATTCGTCCGAGATCGTCGCCCTGAACGACCGTGTTCTCCGTCAGGTAGACTTGGTCTTTGCCGTCTCCGCCGAGTTGGAGCGACGGGCCGCGGCAGTGAATCCCCGCACTTACCGCGCGCCCAACGCCACCGACCCGGAGAAGCTGGGACAGGCGGCTTCCCCTGGCCCGGTCGCCGCAGAGTTGGCCGGGTTGCCGCGCCCTATCATCGGCTACGTGGGACAGGTGGCCGACAAGGTGGATTATGAACTGATTGACCAGGTGGCCCGGGCGCGACCTGAATGGAGCTTTGTCTTTGTTGGTCCCATATGGTATAGCAAGCAGGAGAGGGTGGCTGCTTTGGAGGCTCTGGGCAACGTGCATTTTTGGGGGGCACGCCCGTTTGACCAGTTGGTGCCTTACCTGCGCGGCTTTGACGTCTGCACGCTGCCTCATGCCATTACCCCGCTCACCCGCAGCATGGATCCCATCAAATTGTACGACTACCTGGCTACGGGCAAGCCCATCGTCAGCACGCCGGTGGCCGGGGTGGAGCGTTTCGCCGATGTGGTCTATGTGGGAGATACCATCCGGGGATTTCTGGATGCCTTGGATCGGGCTGTGCAGGAGAACGGCACGCAGTGCGAACGTCGTCTGTATTACGCCTGCCAAAACACCTGGCCCCAACGGGCAGCCGAGATGTGGAAGGCAGTGATTGGGAGGATGAAGAGTGCCGCGTGTTAGCGTAATCATCCCTACCTACAACCGTGCCGACATGGTCTGCGAGGCCATTGATAGCGTGATGACCCAGACGCTCAAGGATGTCGAGGTCATCGTCGTGGACGATGGTTCTAATGATGGCACTGGCGATTTGCTGCGGGAGCGATACGGCGAGCGGATTCGCTATTTCTACCAGGAGAACCAGGGGCGGGCCGTGGCTCGTAACCGGGGTGTCCGTGCTTCTCGCAGTCCATATCTGCTGTTTCTCGATTCTGATGACTGGCTGCTGCCAGACGCCTTGCGCCAACAGGCGGAATTTCTGGACGCGCATCCCGATGTAGATGTAGTCTATAGTGATGGTTATTATTGTGATGCCACAGGCCAGCCGATTCAACACATCTCCCTGGAACGCCCGCCTGTGCCAGAGGGGAAGCTTCTGGAAGTGATGGTGTTGCATAACGTCGTGGTGGCCACCCACTCGGCCCTGGTACGCCGGCGTGCTCTTGATCGCCTGGGGGACCCGTATTTCGACGAAACCTTACGGGGTACTGAAGACGCTGACCTGTGGCTCCGTTTGGCGGCCGTGGGAGCTACCTTTGCCTATCAGGACGTGCTGACTTGCAAGTACCGATTGCACGAGGGCAACGCTTCTTCTCGCACTTCCCCTCAATGGCAGCGCCGTTGGCAGTCAGTGCGACGGTTCAAGTTCAAGGTATTCAATGCCGACTTCTTTCCCGATCTCTCCTTGCCGACCCGCCGCGAGTTCATTCGCCAGCTCCTGCTGGTCTTTCTGAAAAGCGATATTGAGACACAGGAGGAAGTGCTGCACACGGCTCACTTTGAGCAACTTCCTCCTCAGTACCAGGCAGCCTTACTCTACTACCTGGGGGTAGAAAATATTGTCAAGGATCGGGCCATCGTAGTGGGACGGAAGCGGTTGAAAAGGGCCATAGCGTTGAACCCCCGGTTGCAATATCGGGGTATCCTAGCGCTCTCTTATTTAGGGCATTTTGCGCTTGCCCTGGTTATCTCACTGCGCCGGCAACTCGAACGCTTGAGGGGGAAAACGGATCATAGTCTGGCTCCTCACTGGCGAGGACTGGCGTGATAGAGCAGAAGAACATGGACGGGCAACTCGGAATTGCTGTATATCACAATCTACACTCCGGCGGGGCTAAACGCACCCTCTACGAAGAAGTGCGGCGTCTGGCAGAGCGCCATCGTTTGGACCTGTACACGCTGAGCAGCGCGGATAATGATTTCTGCGATGTGCGATCTTATGTGAACAATATCCATGTCTACGATTTCGAGCTCGGCCCGGTGTTTCACAGTCCCTTTGGGCGGTTGAACCAGGGGGTACGGCTGGTAGATCTGACCCGTCTACACCGCCTGGCGCAACGCATCGCTGCCGACATAGATGCTGGCGGGTACGACGTGGTGTTGGTGCATCCTTGTCAGTATACTCAATGTCCGCTGGTGTTACAGTATCTGCGCACACCTACGGTGTACTACTGCCACGAGCCGCTGCGCAAGCTGTATGAGCCGCCGGTGCGCCGACCGTATGAACACGGACAGCGATCTTTTCTGCGGCGGGTCTTGGACAGGATAGATGTGCTGGCCGGGTTTTATAGAGTGGTGCTCCGCTGTGCAGATCAGGCCAGTTTACGCAGCGCCAGTCGGGTATTGGTCAACTCACGCTTTACCCAGATAAACGTGCGCCGCATTTACGACGTGGAGGCTCGCGTCTGTCCCCATGGCGTGGACACGGAGGTGTTTCGCCCCATGGGGCTGTCCCGCGATGGCACAGTACTTTCTGTAGGAGCGCTGACTCCAAATAAGGGGTTTGATTTCGTTATCGAGGGTTTGGGCTGCATCCCGGCCAGTCAGAGGCCACGGTTGATTATCGTCAGCAATTACGCTGAACCTCGTGAGCGGGCCTTTCTGGAGCGGCTGGCAGCGGAACGAGGAGTGACAGTGGAGTTTAAAGTAAACGTGGACGACGAGGCACTGGTGCAGATGTACAATCGGGCTGCACTGGTGGCCTACGCTCCCATTCGCGAGCCGCTAGGCTTAGTGCCATTGGAGGCCATGTCTTGTGGCACGCCAGTGGTTGGGGTACGCGAGGGAGGGGTGGCGGAGACAGTGGTGCATAACGAGGGCGGTTTGCTGACTGAACGCGAGCCAAGCGCCTTTGCCCGCGCGATGCAGACCCTACTGAGCGAACCTGGTTTGGCTAGCCAGCAGGGTCAGCGGGGGCGACAGTACGTATTGGCCCACTGGACGTGGGACAAGGCAGTGCGAGAATTGGAGACGCATCTGGCTGCAACCGCAACCGGATATACGGGGAGGGGGAAAAATTGAGCGAAGTAACTATCGAAGAACACTCTACAGCAGCAGTATCGCAACCGGACTATGGTCACTTTTGGGCCAAGTTCTGGCGGTTTCCGTTCCGCGACAAAGTTATCTTCTCATTAGGCGTGTTGCGCCGGTTGCTCAGATGGTATCAATTCGATTCGCGAGAACTATTCGTCGTCGAACGTAAGGTGCAAGTGCTTAAGTGGAAGGGTGGACGTATAGATGTCGGTCGTGGTGTGCGCTTGGCCATGGGCAGCAAGATTGTCTGTGGGGGACACCTCTCCATTGGTCCTCGGGTGATCGTCGGCCCGAACACAATAATCATGTGTGCCACCCAGGTCCGCATTGGTGCCCGATGCATGATCA
>JACIWR010000356.1 GCA_014360845.1 Anaerolineae bacterium | reverse complement strand
CATGCCCTGGGGGGAGCTGAGGGGGCCGGGGTAGGGGATCCCCGCTATCTGCGGGCCTACCGCGAGGGCTACCGCGCGGCGCTGGTCACCGTGGCCATAGCTTTCGGCATCGAACCGGCAGAGGAGAAGTCTCTTTTTGCCGCTGCGGGGTCGGTAACGCCGGGGAGCGCCAACAAGGCGCTGCCTGAGCCGCAGCCAGTAGTGCGGCAGAGGTTTTTCGCATGACATGGAGGGGAAAAGTGATCATAGTAGTCGCCAACCAAAAAGGTGGCGTGGGCAAGACCACTACCGCCGTCACCCTGGCCCACGGCTTGGCCATCCAGGGCCGAGACACCCTGCTCCTCGACCTGGACCCCCAGGGACAGTGTGCCTCGGCCCTGGGCCTGGTGCAGGAGCCGGGGGTCTTCAACCTCCTGGTCGGTGGCCAGACCCTGGCCGACGTGACACGCACCACCGGCCGTCCTCGTCTGGCCCTGATCCCCGGCAACAAACGCACGGCCACGGCTCAGGTGGTGCTCAACGCCGAGGGCTTCGAACTGGACACCATCCGCCAGGTCCTGCGTCCTGCTTTGCGCGGGGGCCTGGAGTTGGTGATCATAGACACCGCCCCATCCGTGGGCGGGCTGCAAGAAGCGGCCCTCTTCGCCGCCGATCTGGTCATCATCCCCACGGCGGTGGACTACCTGGCCACCGAGGGAGTGGTCAAGGTCATGCAGACCCTGGATACCTTAGCCGCGAGACAGGGCTGGCAGGGTAGTGTCCTGGGCATTCTGCCCACCTTCTACGACAACGTCACCCGCGAGAGCCAACAGACACTGGAGGACCTGAAACGCACCTTCGGCGCGGAGTTGATCCTGCCGCCCGTGCACCGCGCCACGGTGCTGCGGGAGTGTGGAGCTGAGGGAAAAACTATCTGGGAGAAGGCCGCGGACTCCCGCTCGGCGAAAGAGTACGCGGACCTGGTGTGGAGGGTTGCCGATGTCACGCCGTAGTCTTCGTGAGCAGATCAACAGCGATGAGCCCCTGGAGGTGCTGACCCGCCGACCTTCGAAGGCCAAGCGCAACAGGGAATGGGAAAGGCGGCAACGCGAAGAAAGGGGGCTCGTGGCCTACCGGGGTATTCCTCGTGAGCTCCAGGAGGAGCTGAAGCAGATTGCTCAAGATTTGGGGGTTACAGTTGGTGAGATCGCGCGGGTCTTTCTGGAATATGCTTTGGAGAAGTGCAAGAGTGGAGAACTGGTGCTGGGCGTTAAGCCTGTCGCCAGCAAATATACTCTGTACATTGCTGGAGATTCCGAGGAAAATTGAACTTTTCCAAGACGCTTCCCACATGCCGCTAGCGGCAGTGTTAACAGCGTGTTAGCGGCAGTAAACAGCCCGCTAACATTACCGCTAGCGGCAGTGTTAACGGCAACGCGCCAGGAAGCCCGTAGAGCCGCCTTGCCAAAAGCACACGTAGTTTTTATCATGCTCGCCCAAACGGCCCTCAGAAACGCTCCTGCGGCGTCATGTGAAAATCATCACAGAAAGTGAGGCAATGACATGAAAGTCGCAATTTACCACGGCAACGCGATCACTGCCGGCCCCGAGACGCCAGGCCTGACACCGGCGACATCGGACCGATGCCCAGTGGAAAGGAAAATGAAAATGACAGACAATGTGTTCACCAACGAAGAAGATGTGGCCAGGCAACTCTTGGACTCCTGGGAACCACAACTCCTTGCCCTGGCCCACCAGCATGCCCGGCAACTGATCGCCACCCTGGCTTTCCCCCCCGAGCTGGAACCGGAGCGCGTGGTGCACTACAGGTTCAAACGCCTGCTGCACGGACGGGTCATGGTCAAACCATCGGTCACCCCCTGGTGGCAAGAGTGGGAGGAGTGAGATGATCCACACCAACGCTGCAGGACCTGCCGTTGAAGACGAGCAGGCTCGCAGGGAAGCCCTTTACGGCCTGAAAGGTAAGTTCCTCACGGCTTATGATACCATCGTCAATCCCCTCTCTCAGTTCCCTATCCCCATCTACACCCTGCGACGCTGGTCTCCCATCCTGGGCGCCTCCGGTTTCTGGTTGCTCATTACCTTTCAGCAGTTTTGTTACCTCAACTCCAAACAAAACTGGTGCAGGGTAGACCGCAACCAACTGGCCCAGGAGGCTCACCTGGGCACAACTACCGTGCACCGCTACCTGCATGGCGAAGAGTATATTTCACACGGCCTGTGCCATTGGGTCCAAATCGACTCACGCTCACGCCGTCACCGTCGGCAAGCAGGACCGCCGCCAACCAACCATTACACCGTCATCCTGGACGCTCCCCTGGCCCCCATTGATCAACGCGGTCTGGCCCAGTTCTTGCTGGAGCGGGGAGCGGGACCGGGCGTCGCGGCCTCCCAGATTGAGGGTGCCCTGGAAGAATTGACCACTTACACCCTCAATGACCTGCTCGCCCTGTGCGACGAATACGCGGCCCGTTTCCGGCCCCCTCCCAACTGGACGGAGAACACCTTCCTGCCCACTGCAGGTGATGTGGTCCGCTCCCTTGGGATAGTGTTGCCTGCCTCGGAGGACGAAAGAGCCGCGTTCCTGGCCCTGTGCGAGCGGGTCCAGCAGACCTTCGTGAACGTCAAGAAAGCCTATCTGGCCACCAACTATTTCCGCCACAAGTGGCTGCCCATCCTGGGCCACAAGCTGGCTCTGGTCGTGGTGCAGTTGCGCTCGCGCTGCTTCTGGAGCTCGAAAGCCCTTCGCGACGAGGTCAGCTTGCATTTCACCGAACTGGCCCGTGAGTCGGATTGCAGCGCCAAGTGGCTGCAACGCATCAATCAAACCCAACCCTTGTCCCGCGAGTTCTTCACCATCCAATCGGCCGGCCGAAGAAAGAAGCCCACTTTCAAAGTGACCATGTTGGAGCCCATCGCCCCCCAGGACCAGGCGCGGTACAAAGCTTTGTTGAGAGCCTGCTCCGGCGACATTGACCTGACCACAGAACGGCCAGAGCTGCCCCGGATCGGCCCCGCCGAGGTCGAACTGATGGAAGCCGAAAATGGAACCGCCGCACAGCACGAAACAGGGAAAAGGGAACCGGTGGTCTATACCCAGGCCGAGGACACGGGGAAAAGGAAACCGGTGGTCTATACCCAGGCCGAGAACACCGGGAAAAGGAAACCGGTGGTCTATACCCAGGCCGAGAACACCGGGAAAAGGGAACCGGTGGTCTATATCCAGGCCGAGAACACCGGGAAAAGGGAACTGGTGGTCTATACGGAAACCGAGAAAAGGGAACCGGTGGTCTATACGGAAACCGAAAAGGGAACTGGTGGTCTAAATGAAGACCGGGAAAAGGGAACCGGTGGTCTATGTGCTTATAGCACTTTAGTATGTGTAAGCACTTCAAAAAGAAAAGCACTGAAGCAGCAGAAGCACCCGGGCAGCCCTGCTGCTGCTACTGCTTTGCTTCTGGACGAGTTCGGCATCGGAGCGCCCAGCAACGAGCGCATTATAGCCCTCAATCCCGATCCAACCGATGTGCTGGCCTGGATGTTGTACACCATCACCCAGCCCGGACTCCGCAAGCCCGCCGATGCCTGTGGTTTCGTGGTCAACCGCCTCCAGGAGCGGAAACCTCCACCCGCCCGGTTCCGGCTGTGGGCCGGACTCTCACCCCGGGAGTGGCAGGCCCTTTGGCGGGCACACCACTACGGCGGCCCTTACCGGGCGGCCCTCCCTCCCCCACTGGCCCGCCGGTTCGAGGCCTGGGAAAAAGACTTCGCCGAGGTCTTTCCCTCAGGCCCCTTCGGGGAGGGCATTCTCGACCCGGCAGCCTTGCTGCGCTGCCTGGAGAAACGGCTGGGGCCTCCGCCGGGACGATACGAGATCGGCGTAGAGCCTGATGGCATAGTGATTATCCCTCGCACTGCGGAAGTGGTCGCCTGGCTTGAAGAGCACGCCGGGGAGATTGCCCACATCTGGGCCGAGCTCGGAGTGCTTCACCGCGTGATCATCGCCGCGTTGGCGGAGGACCCAGGGGCGGCTGCTGCCACCGAGCCCTTCGTCTCCGCTCAGGACCGGCCCCTCCGGGAGGTGTGGCAGGCAGCTTTGCGCGAACTGCAGCACCAGATGACCAGGGCCACCTTCGACACCTGGCTGTGCCACTCGCGGCTGATCTCCGCCGACAACGGCGCCTGTGTGGTCGCCGTGCACAACGAGTACGCTCGCCAATGGCTGGAGCAGCGGCTGAAATCCGTCATAGCCCGCACCCTGGCCGGTGTCCTGGGCCACCAGGTCGAGGTGCAGTTCGTGGTCAACGACCAGAACCCACCGGACCCCGGCTGATGGGCTCCGCCGGGGCCAGGGCCGGTTTCCGCTGAACAACGGCGATCGGACTTCCGCCGCCCTTCAGCGGGTACGCCCGTGCCCGGTCAGCACGGCG
>JACIWR010000355.1 GCA_014360845.1 Anaerolineae bacterium | reverse complement strand
GCCTCCCCGACCCCGACCTAGTTATCCGCACCAGTGGAGAGTTCCGCACCAGCAACTTCATGATCTGGCAGGCGGCCTACGCTGAGTATTACATCACACCGACCTACTGGCCCGACTTCAACAAAGAGGAGCTCTACCGGGCTCTCCTGGACTACAGTCAGCGAGAACGTCGCTTTGGCCTGGTAGATGCAGAAGATTAAGGCCAGCTAGCGACATACGTTGTGCTCTCCCCCGAAAGGATTCCCAGTTGCTCAGTTACCGCTTTTTGAGCGCCGTGATCCTGATTCCCCTGGTGGCCCTGCTGGTATACCTGGGCGGGCTGTGGTTTCTGGCGCTGATACTCGCGGTGGTGGGCATCGCCACCTGGGAGTACGTCTCCCTGGTACGTAAAGGCGGATATCGAGCTCCCTACGCCTTTGCCCTGGCCCTGGTCTGGTTGCTTATCCTCGATGCTTACTGGCCCGCGTGGGGGCTGATGCGCCCCGGTCTGGTTCTCATCCTGGCCTCCTCCCTGATCTGGCAACTGGCCCAAAGAAATTCCTCCACCTCTATGGAAGATTGGGGCCTGCCCCTGGCCGGCGGATTGTACCTGGGCTGGTTCGGCAGTCACTTTATCTCCCTGCGCACCATGGATAACGGGCTGGTGTGGCTCACCTATGCCCTTTTGGTGATTTGGGCGACAGATACCGCGGCCTACTTCGTCGGCATGGCCTGGGGCCGACATCAAATGTCGCCTCGCTGGAGTCCCAAGAAGACGTGGGAAGGAGCCGGCGGAGGACTGGCCGCCGGGTTGATAGTGGCGGTCTTGCTGGCCTGGTTGTTCCGGCTGGGCATGGCCCACGGCTTCATCATCGGACTGCTTATCCCCACCCTGACCCCCTTCGGCGATCTGGCCATCTCCATGATCAAACGACAAGTAGGAGCTAAGGACTCGGGCCACATTATCCCCGGCCACGGAGGGTTCCTGGACCGCATTGATTCCTTGTTGTTCGCGGCGGTGATCGTTTACTACTATGCGCTATGGACCACAGGCGCGATGTAGCCACGCCCTAGCCCAGCGCCTCAGGCCACGCGGAAAGGAGTTTGAGCGATGGACGAGAAGCGGCACAAGAAGATCATCAACGCTTGGTGCATGTACGATTGGGCCAACTCGGCTTTTATCACCACCATCGGGGCGGCAGTGCTCCCCACTTTCTTCTACGCCGTGCCGGCCGCCGGCCTCTCCGACATCCAACAGAGCTTGGCCACCTCGGTATGGGGTTTGACCACGGCCATCGCTGCGGCCATCGTCGCCGTGCTGGCCGTCGTGCTGGGCCCCATCGCCGATTACAGCGCGACAAAAAAGAAGTTCCTGGCCTTCTTTGTAGCCCTGGGCGTCCTGGCCTCGTGCTTCCTGGTCACGGTAGGACATGGAGCCTGGGTACTCTGTGTGCTTCTCTATATCGCCGGACGTATCGGCTTCTCCGGAGCCAATATCTTCTATGACTCGTTGCTGCCCCACGTGGCCCACGAAGACGAGATTGACCAAGTCTCCAGCAAGGGTTACGCGCTGGGTTACCTGGGCGGCGGTGTGCTCCTGGCCATCAACATCTTGATGATTATGCTGGCTCCCGAAGGCGAGGTGCTGGGCATATCCTGGACCGAATTCATGACGCGCTTGAGCTTTGTCACGGTGGGCGTGTGGTGGCTGGTGTTCTCCATCCCCCTCTTCCGCCATGTGCCCGAGCCCCCCGGTGCGGCGACAGAGGGTTTGCGCCTGAACCCCGTCAAAGCAGGGTTTGCGCGGTTAGGGAAGACTTTCCGCTCTCTGGGGCGCTATCGTAACCTGGTCATCTTTCTGTTTGCTTTCTGGCTGTACAACGACGGGATCAGCACCATCATTGACATGGCGACCATCTACGGTCAGGAAATCTTCACGGCCAGGGGGGTAGCGGATCCGAGTATCCACCTCATTGCCGCTCTGCTCATCACTCAGTTTGTGGGTATTCCTTTCTCGTTTCTCTTCGGTTGGCTGGCCCGAAGGCTGGGCACTAAACCCTCGATCTATCTGGCCCTGGGCATCTACGTTTTTGTGTGCATCGGCGGCTTTTTCATGTCTCAGATATGGCACTTCTACGCTCTGGCCGTGATAGTGGGTTTTGTCCAGGGCGGTAGTCAGGCTCTCAGCCGCTCCTTGTTCGGCGCTATGACTCCCAAGACCAAAACAGCCGAGTTCTTCGGCTTCTTCAACATCATGGGAAAGTTTTCCGCCATTCTAGGGCCGGCGCTCTTCGCCCTGGTGGGCCGCCTGGTGGGCGAAAGCCGCTGGAGTATCATCTCGTTGATTGTGTTCTTCATCATCGGCGGGGTGTTGCTAACGCTGGTGGACGAGAAAGAGGGTGTTCGCGTAGCTCGCGAGGAGGACATGGCGCTGGCCCAGACTGCCCCGGCCTAGGACGGCGACGGCGTGACCGGGGTTCGAAGCCCCAGTGAGCCGTAAGAAAGGCTTTCGCTCTCGCGGAGTTCAACTCCGCGAGAATGAAGGCCTTTTGTTCTCGTGGTGCGTCCTCCCGGCGTAGGGCAGGCTTCGGCGTGAGCGCTCAGCCGAACGGTTGGCGGCGGCTACAGTGTGTAGACTCCTTGACTCCGCGCATCTCCCGAGCGCCACCACCGGGTCGGAAAGCCCCAGAGGCCGCCTACCTGCCATCCGAGGCGGCGGGTAGGGCTCTCTTTCCTCTTACAACCAGCACCGCCTGTTGCACGGCGGTGCGCCCTCAACCGACCCCACCCCGCCCTACGGTGAGGCGGCGGGTAGGGCTCTCTTTCGTCCTCGCGGATTTCAACTCCGCGAGAGCGAAGAAGCAGCACCGCCTGTTTCACGGCGGTGCGTCCTCACAACGTCTTCCACAAAACCAACGCCTCCCTCTCCAGAGGACGGAACCCGAACCAGTGATACAAGCGGCGGGCAGGCCAATTGTCCTGCTGCGTGTTGAGGGTGATGGACTCCACATCCATAGCGAGGAAGAAATCTATCGCTTCGGCCATCAGCCGCACGCCGATGCCCTGCCCCTGCACATCGGGGTGGACGGCAATGCGCGTCAAGTGCCCGCGCTCGCCTTCCAGATCGTTGAACTGATACCCCACCACCCTCCCATCCAGCTCGGCGACGACAAAATAAGGGCAGTGCCTCCTCACTTCATCGAGCACATCTATTGTGTTGCGCCACAAGGGATCAAAGGCCGCCTCGTCCAAAGCCACAATCGTCCCCAGGTCCTCCTTCTGCACCGGTCGCACGCACACCTTTTGATTGCCGCGAGAGGGCACGACGAAATCATCCTTCACATAGGTGAGGATGCGATTGACCACGGCGAAAGTCCTCTCCCGCAAGGGTGGGATCAGCCACGGCTCCTCCCCGATATAGACCAGCGCTCGCGCTCCTTGCTGCCGCAGCCCGTGCACCAGCGGAGGCAACAGCAGATCAAGCAACTCGGTCACCGGCCAGGGGTCGGCCAGGCCGATGCCCTGCAAGACACTGACCGGGGGGTAGGTCACCACGGCACTGACGAAGCCCGCCAGCTGTCGCCCCTCTTCTGCCAACAGGATAGACCGGGGTTCGAGTCCGACAGGCCAGCAGCGAGGAACGCGCACCCGTTGCGCGTGCTCAATAAGATATATCAGGCGCGACCGATCACCGGCCGTAGCCTGTCGCACCACAAGCTTTTCACCCGTCATGAACACAAATTGGCCATCTGTTTGGGGAAAATCACCACCAGGGGAGGAAGGAAGTCTGGCTGTGAGCGGAGCGTCCCTCGACAATCGCTTGCACGTCAATCACCACTGTGTAGCCGGGCAGCAGATTGCCTACGTTGAAGGTGTAAGAGGAATAGCCGTCAGCATCTGTGGGTGGCATATCGAAGACTCTGTCCCCATCGCTGTAATGAGCCACAAAGCTCACCTGTGCCCCGGGCACCCCCTTGCCCCACCGATCGGTCACGTACACATACAAAGTCTGAGTGCCGGCACGACCGGTGATGGCATACTTCAGGGAAGCGCTCACATTGATGTCCGCCGCCACCGTCCCGCTGGCCGACGGCGCCGGCCCCAGGCTCGGAGTAGAGGGCTTGAGGCGTTCGGGGTCTACATACTTCTCGGCGTATATCTCGCCCAGGAATCCCAACTGTACCCGCCGATCGCGAGGGTTCTCCGGATACCATTCCATCTTCCCCCGCTGGAAGTATTGCACGATACGCCCGTTTTCGATGATGAACTCGGTGATGGGATAGCCGAAGATATCCAAACCGCCGTGGGAATCGTAATAAGTGAGAAAAGCATAGGACAGAGTATGCCCGGTCTCCGGATAATATCGCCGCTGAGGATGGTTAGCGGGCGGAATCTGAGAGGGAGGAATGGGGGGAGCGCGATGGCCCAGCAAATCTCCTAACAGCCCCAGTTGCACCTTATAGGGCTCAGGGTTTTCGGGGTGCCATTCCATC
>JACIWR010000354.1 GCA_014360845.1 Anaerolineae bacterium | reverse complement strand
GGGACGTTCCATGCGGCAAGATGCTGTCTTTTGCGCGGTTTTCTCAGCCGAGACGCCCCCGGGACGGGGGCTACGAGCCTGGGGAGGACAGTGCGCCTGCTAGCCTGAGTAGTAACCACAGAAAGTGTAATTCTCTGTGCAGTTCTGTGCGGTTCTGTGGCCGGAAAAGCACCGCCGCGATTAAATGTGGAGCTACCGCGGATGCTCCAGAGAAGATGAATTCATGGGTGAATTGAAAATTCTCAGCGCCAGAGGTGGAGTGACCTTTGGCGTGCGCGTCATTCCCCGCGCCAAGAAGAACGAGATCGTCGGTGTGCAGGAGGGCGAACTCAGAATAAGGTTGACCGCCCCACCGGTGGAAGGCGCTGCGAACAAAGCTCTGGTTGACTTCCTGGCCCAGGAGTTGGATGTACGCCGTCGCCAGGTGGAAATCATCAGCGGGATGAAGTCACGATCCAAGGTGGTCCGTATCAGTGACATAAGCCCGGCAGAGGTGCGCAGGCGACTGGCAAGTTAGGCGGGTAGTCCTTGGTTGCTGTGAAAGGCGAAGGCCCTTCCGCGACTCCGCCTGGATATTCGAGCTTCAAGCGGAGCCTGTAAAAAAGACGCCGAGAGCAATTCTCGGCGTCTTCGTTGTAGTAATCCCCGGTATGTCCGCTCATCCCCCGGCCCAAGCCAGCACAAAACCCGGCACCCACAGGCGTCCAAAGCCCATGAAGCTGACCACAGTGGAAACGGCGAAGATGAGCCCGCTGGCGAGAATCAGCAGCCGGTCAACTCGCCCATACTTCAGCTCCTGTACCCACGTGCGCGGACCGATGCCAAAGCAACGCAAGTCCATAGCGTCAATCACATCCTCCGCACCGACAATGGCATTGATGGTCACCGGCACCAGCAAAGGAGCCAGCTTGCGAATCTGAGAAACGATACCGCCCGATAACTTCTCCACCTCGTAGCCGCGTGCGCGCTGTGCGTCCAGGGTAATACTGAAATCGCGCCCCAACGTAGGCACGTAGCGGAAGGCCAGGTCCATGGCGTAAGCGAACTTATCGGGCAAGCCTAAACCTCGAAAGGTCACCCCATACAAGCCGGGATCAATGGTGTAAGGTATGGTGATGGCCAGAGCGGTGATGGCAAACATGCGCACCATCTGACTGATGGCGAAGACCGTTTTCTCGGCAGTGACATCCAGGGTAAACGACCATCCGACGATGGGGAGGGAGAGAGGTCCCAACCGGGCCAGCCGGTGCTCTTCGTGATACGCCGTGCCAACCCCACCTCTCCCGGTCAAAAACGTCAGAATGGTCAAAAAGACAATGATACTGCTGATGAGCAACCAGGTGCGCCGGGTCTCGCGCCAGGTGAGTCGCGCCAGGAAGTATTGACCCAGAGCCACGGCCAGGAACACCACAGCAATACGCAGGTCCCAGAACTGGATAATGGAAGCCATCATAGATAACATGAAGATGATACGCGCTCTGGGGTCCAGGCGTTGAATGACCGTGTTCCGTTCGCGATACTTCCAGGCGATCAGCATAGAGCACTACCTCCCGATCCGCACCTGCACGGCCTGGTAAGCGCCGAGCAAAATGGGCACCAGAATCATGGCGTTCAGGATGTTAGGACCGGCAGCCGGAGCGAATTCCCCGATCAACGCCGTAGCAAAGCTGTAGCCGTTGATCCAGATGTCCGCCATCGCCGCATAACCGATGCCCAGGATGATCCCCAGGGACCCCCAGATGTTGACGGCGGCCAGGTCTTCGTTAACCCGTTCCAGCAAGAACCGGCCTGCGATAACCACTACCCCACCTACCAGGAAGGCCCAGGCCCAGAAGGAGAAATCCTCGATCTCGCCCGTCCAGGGGCCGACGACACGGGGATTGATGAAGATGATGGCGGCCACCACAACGACCAAAACGGCGACAACGATGGTCAGGAAGTTGAGGCTGCGCTTCTTGTCGGCGAAAAGCATCACCAGCCCCGGTATCAGTCCCATGAACCCGTTAGCGATGTCCCACGCCGGGTACACCCCCCAGCCGGTGAGGAAGTCACCGATGATGTTGCCCACCGCCCCCGTGAAAAAGCCCACCACCGGCCCAAAAACGTAGCCGAAGAAGATGGGAATGCAGACCGAAGGCCGCAAAGCCACCTGGCTGACCGAGGGCATGGGGATGGTGTTGAAGATCCAGTTGAACACTCCGTACAGCGCCGCGCCGATGGCCATATATACCACCTGGCGAGTGCCTACTTCCCATGCCTCGCTGGTCGAACTGACGAGATAGAGGACGATGAGAATCACTACGGCGATGGCGGTGAAGACTATCCAGTACACGCCTTGGAGCTTGTCTGCATCCGGGCCCAGCAGGACATTGGCCAACAGCATGAGGGCGATGAAAGCGAGCAAGACGACAAGCCAGCTTATCAATTTTTTAGTCATAGTTCTTCCTCCCTTTGCGCTATCATGGCTTCATTCCGACAACTCGCTCAACCCTGCGTCCCTCCCCCGGCGCAGGGTATGAGACCCAATACCGAGCACGTGTAAAACGTAAAAAGACGCTCAGAAAGCACTTTCTGAAGGTAAGCTATTGAACAACTCAGGCGATCCTCCAGGCCGGGCTGTGACTGTTGACCACGCTTCACGAATCTACATGAGCCAGCAACTCGGCACGCATAAACCGTCCCGTGCGGGATAACATCTGCAGATTGAGCGCTAACAGGGAAGTGGGCACCACCCGGCAACGCTGCAGCAAGGCGTCGTCGGCCAATACCTCCGTAGGGGGACCGTCGGCAGCGATGCTTCCTTCGTGCATCAAAACCACCCGATTGGCATAGCACACCGCCAGGTCCACATCGTGGGTGATGAACAGAATGGCATCGAAGTAGGGCAACTGCAAAATAGCATCCATGAAAGCCATGTAGTTCTTGTAATCTTGGCCGGCGGTAGGTTCATCCATCACCAACACCCGCGAGCGCATAGCCAGGATAGCGGCAATGCTGACTCGTTTCTGCTGTCCAAAACTCAGGGCCAGCGGTGAGTAATCCTCCAGTCCGCCCAGATTGAGGATTTCCACTGCCTCGGCCACCCCTGCCTCAATGGTCTGCTGATCGTAACCCAGGTTCTTCGGCCCGAAAGCCAACTCGTCCCGCACGGTGGCAGCAAACAACATGTGGCTGGGACTCTGAAAGACATACCCGATGACATGAGCCATCTGGGCCACACTCAACTCGCGGGTGTCTTTCCCTTCCAGGAGAACTCGCCCCTCTCGTGGTTTAAGCAAGCCGATGGCGTGTTTCATCAGGGTAGTTTTCCCCGCTCCATTGGGCCCCAAGATGGCGATGATGTCACCGCGACGGATGGTCAAATTCACGTCACGCAGGACGGTAGGGCCGTCGTCATAGGCAAAACTCACATTGTCGAATTCGACGAGACCAGTAGCGGGTTCCTCTTTTCGCGCCAGACGGGGCGGAACGTAGGCCGGCGGTGGATCGCGACGGGCTTTCTCCATGATCATCGAGGCCGGCAGTTTAACCTCATGATAGTCCACCGCCGCTTGCAGACCGGCTGTGGGCCCCAGGTAGCGTACCTCGCCATCCACCATGAACATGGCCATCTCCGGCGCGATTTTAAGCACGTCCTCCACGCGATGCTCAATGATGAGTACCGCCCGCCCCTCGTCGGCCAGACGTCGAATAAGACGCAAAGCCTCCTGCGCGCTCACCGGGTCCAGGCTGGCCAGGGGCTCATCCAGGAGAAGAATAGAGGGTTGCATGGCCAGAATACCGGCCACGGCTACCTTCTGCTTCTCCCCGCCAGAGAGGTAAAAGGTCTCCCGATTGCGCAGGTGAGCGATACCCAGATAGGCCAGAGTATCGTCCACGCAGGCGAGAATCTGCTCCCGGGGCAGGCCCAGATTCTCCAGGCCGAAGGCCACCTCATTGCACACCCGGCTACCCAGAATCTGCCGTTCCGGGTCCTGAAGGACCGTGCCCACAATCTGGGAAATAGCCGAGAGCGGCTTATCGGCTGTATCCTCGCCATAAAGCAGAATCCGCCCCTCCAGTTCGCCCTTGTAACTGCGGGGGATCAGGCCATTGATGCAGCGGATCAGTGTAGTTTTGCCACAACCACTGGCCCCGGCAACGAGAAAGACCTGCCCTGCCTCTAGCGTGAAAGAGACATCGCGCAAGGCCTGTTCTTTGCGGTTGCGATAGCGAAACGAAAGATGTTCTACAACCAAAGGGGGAGCAGAGTTTTTATCCAATGGGCACCTTCCAGAAACATAAACCCCGAAAGGGACAAATAGTTACGCTATCAGGAGAGGTAGCTCCACATTATCGCGGAGGTGCTTTCCCGGCCACAGAACCACACAGAAAATTAAACTTTCGGGATGGTTCATCATTCTGGCGGAAATAGGTTTACACTTTTGAAGCCCTGAAAAAATTCTCAAGAGAAAATAGCCCCGCCTTGGGCCCAGATCCAGTGGGTAAATCAGCCCC
>JACIWR010000353.1 GCA_014360845.1 Anaerolineae bacterium | reverse complement strand
TTGCACAGCACCTCCCCGTTGTGGTTGGGCAGCTCCACCAGATCGGTGAGCAGCGCCCGGGCGCGCTCCGGCGACAGAGTTTCCCGCAATTGCCCCAGGTACATGGCCAGCAGATACTGAGCCAGCATCTGAGAAGTGAAGGTTTTGCTGGCCGCCACGCCTATCTCCAAGCCGGCACGCATGTACACCACACCGTCGGCAATCCGGCTGGCCTCACTGCCCACCACGTTCACCACGGCAATGGTAGGCACTCCGCACTGCCGAGCCTTGTCCATCGCGGCCAGCGTGTCCACCGTCTCCCCCGATTGACTCACCGCCAGCAACAGCGAGCGCTCATCCAAGAGCGGATTGCGGTAACGAAACTCGGAGCCGTAATCCACCTCTACCCGCAGACGCGCCAGCTCCTCTATCATGAACTTGCCCACCAGGGCCGCGTGCCAGGCAGTACCGCAGGCGACGCTGTAAATGCGCTCCACCCGGCGCAACACCTCGGCGGGGATACCCAGGTCTAAATGCACCCGCCCCTCTTCGAAATCCACGCGCCCGCGGATTACATCGGCTGCCGAGCGGGCCTGCTCGTATATCTCCTTCTGCATGAAGTGCTTATAGCCCTCTTTGGCCACCGACACCGGATCCCAGGGGATGTCTTGCCATTCCTTGTCCAACGGCGTACCGTCCAGCGACCAGAAACGCGCCCCCTCCCGGTTCACGGCGACCATCTCCCGGTTCTCCAGGAAAATGACTTGCTGCGCGTGTCCCAACAGGGCCGGCACATCCGATGCCAGGAACATCTCGCCCGCGCCTCGCCCGACGACAACACCCCCCGCATTGCCCAAACGAGCTGCGATCAAGGTGTCCGTTTCCCTGAGACTAAGCACAACGACGGCGTTGAAACCCTGCAGTCGCTGCAGCGACCGACGCACCGCGTCCAGCAGAGTCCCGCCGTCGCTATAATTCTGCTCTATGAGGTGAGCGATGACCTCAGTATCGGTCTCAGAGGAAAAGGTGTGCCCCTGAGCGCGTAGCTCCCTCTTCAGCTCCAGGTAATTCTCGACGATGCCGTTGTGAACCACCACCACATCGCCTGTGCAGTCGGTGTGGGGATGGGCGTTGGCTTCAGTAACCCCGCCGTGAGTAGCCCAACGAGTGTGCCCGATGCCTACTGTCCCCCGGACCGGTTGCTCGGCCAGCACTTGATCCAGATTGGTCAGCTTGCCGACGGCGCGGCGACGGGTCAAACACCCGTCCTGCACCACGGCCAGTCCCGCCGAGTCGTAGCCTCGGTATTCTAGACGTCGCAATCCCTCGACGATGATGGAAGTCGCGTCACGAGAACCAACGTAACCAACGATGCCACACATGTTCATCCCTCCTGATTTGTTTGATTGACCCGCTAAGGCATGGCGCGTGGCAACACGTCACAAGCGCGGGCCTTAGTGGGTAAAGGGTGCATAAACGAGAACCCACCATCGTGCTCCTCGTAATGCACTCAGTATAACCAATCGCCACTGCGCACCCCTTTGTCCCCCGGTCACCCGAGGGCTTTGTGCGGGTGAGCTTTCTCCTCAGGAGGGGAAAGACGAGGGCCGTGGCCGGCCCTGGAGGCATCCGCTGATCTCTCGATTTTCCCGCTCTGGTGTGCTGATTCATCCGTCGAGCGGTTAGCCCTGCCTCGCGGCAGGGAACCTCCACCTCGTCAACTGGGACCACCGGAGATGGCCTCTCCCAGTCCCAGCCCATGCGCTACCTTTCCCCCGTTTTTTCAGTTCGGCCTACATCAGCATCACCTCCCAAGCCCCTCGCGCAGCGAGGGGTCAATGACAGCTTACCCCCAGGCCCAGCGGTGACGGCTCCCCCGCCGCTGGCCGGGGCTTCTTTATTCTAACACGAAAAAGTAAGAGAACTGTTTGCTCTCGGTTTAAAAACCATTAAAAAGCGCCCGCCACAATTCGGAGGGCGTGCCTGCCATTTCCACGGGCAACCCCAGCGCCTCACGGAAGTCCTCCAGCCCGAGGCCGTCCAGCGTGCGCCGGCCCTCCGCATCGAACATCACCCGCGGCAGCAAGACCCCGTCGCCCAGATGACGCCCCTGCAGCGCGGCGATCACGTCGCGCCCGACCAGTAACCCGGAGACGGTCACCGTCTCGCCGAAGAATGCGTTGACCACAGGCACCACCTTTACCGTGGCCCCGCTCAGAGCTGCCAACTCATCCGCCACCCGCGCCAGGAGCGGCGCTATCAAAATCCCACACACCACCGTCAGACTCCCGCAGCCGTCCGGGCGGCGCGGGACTGCCCGCTTCCCCCCAGCCGCCACATCCCGCCACTCGTCCAGAAAGCGCCTGACCAGCCCTACCCCGTTCTCAAGCTGAGGAAAGCCATCGTACTCACCCGCCGCGGGTACCGGCTGCCCGGCGAGCAGGTACCACTCGTCGGCAGCGTACACCAGCCTCACCCCCTGGCGACGCCGAAAATCGGCCTGCCAGGAAGCGATCCGGACCAGCACATCTCGCGCTTCAGCAGCAGTGTAAAGTCGCATCCGCCCGCGATGATAGCGGGTCAACCCCACCGGGACGACAGCGATGGACTGCACCGCCGGATAGAGAGACGCCAGGTCGGTGACACTGCGCTCCAGAGCAGCACCATCATTGAGGCCGGGGACGAGCACGATTTGAGTGTGCACCTGAACGCCCAAGTCCCGCAAACGGCGAAGCTGTTCCAGCACGTCGGGGGCGGCAGCGTTGCCCAACAAACGCCGGCGCAAGGCCACATCCGTGGCATGGACAGAGACGTACAGCGGGCTCAGGCGTTGTTCCGCCAGGCGTTGCCAATCCTTCTCATCCAGGTTGGTCAGGGTGACGAAATTGCCGAAGAGAAACGAGAGCCGGTAATCGTCATCAGGGATGTACAGACTGGCACGCAGGCCCGGCGGCATCCCTTTGAGATAGCAAAAGGGGCAGTGATTGTCACAGGTGCGTATGCCGTCGAAGGTATGAGCAGTGAATTCGATGCCCAGGTCCTCGCCGTAATCGCGCTCAATCTCGAAAAGGACCTCCTCGCCCTGGTGGCGGACCAGAACCTCCAGCGCTTCTTCGGCAGAGTAAAACTGGTAGTCAATCACGTCGCGCAGGGGCCGGCCGTTGATGGCCAGCACCTCGTCCCCGGCGCGTAGGCCCAGTTCCGCGGCGATGCTACCCGGCTTCACCTCGGCAATCACACCGCCCATTGCGGGTCGCTCCTCTCGCTGTTGGCATACACGCCCCGATAGGCCATCGGCAGCAGAGCAGCGATGCGGGCCATGAGCTCATCGCCAGCTCGCGCCAGTCGCTCGCGGCGCGAACCCTCCGCCGGACGGAGCAGAAAAGGCACGCCGATGCGCACCGTCACCTCGGTGCGCCGTCCCCGCTTGAGGTTCCCCAAAATCCTCTCTGCTCCGGCGATCCCCACCGGTAGAATGGGCGCTCCGCTGCGCAAAGCCAGGTATGCTGCTCCGGGTTGAGGACGCTCCAAGGCTGCGCCCGGTGCGATGCGTCCCTCCGGCGCAATGCCCAAGACGCCACCCCGATCCAGCACGGCCAGAGCTGCGCGCAGTGCCGCCCGATCCCCCTCACCACGGCGCAGGGGAATGGCGCCATAAAGCCGGATGAGCCAGCCGGTGACCGGCACCCGCCACAGGTCCACAACGGCGATGAACTCCATGGGCCAGGGCAAGAGGGCGACCAGAAGCGGCGCGTCAAAGTGGCTGATGTGGTTGGAGACGACAATGAGGGGACCGCTCTGCGGCACATGTTCACGGCCAAAAACGCGCAGGCGAGTCAGAGCAGGGAGCAAGGCTGCCAAAAGCCAATGGCAGCCCTGCCGCACTAGGGATCGCATTTGCACACCCATCGTTCCACTTCGGCCAGCACCTCGTTCACGGCCATGGCGGTGGTATCAATGATGATCGCGTCCTCCGCCGGGCGCAAGGGGGCGGTATCCCGCTCACTGTCAATCTTGTCCCGGCGTCGCATGTCACGCAGGATGCGCTCGTAATCCGCCGCTTCTCCGCGGGCGACAATCTCGCGATAGCGTCGCCGCGCCCGCTCCTCCACCGAAGCATCCAGATAAATCTTCAAGTCCGCATCAGGCATGACCACTGTGCCAATGTCCCGCCCAACCATCACTATTCGCCCCGCCTGACCAATACGCCGCTGCTGGGCGGTGAGGGCCGCGCGCACGCCGGGATAGGCCGACACCGGCGACACTCCGCGGTCTACCTCCGGACGCCTTATCTGCCAGGTGACATCCTCCTCATCCGCGTAGACGGTGTATTGCCGGCCATCGGGCAGAGTCGGCTGGGTGACTTCAATGTGAATACGCTGAGCCAATACCGTCACCGCCTCCTCGTCGGCCAGGTCAATACCCCGTTGCAAGGCCACCCAGGTGACCGCTCTATACATCACTCCAGTATCGAAATACACATAATTCAATCGTTCGGCCAGCAACCCACCGATGGTGCTT
>JACIWR010000352.1 GCA_014360845.1 Anaerolineae bacterium | reverse complement strand
CCCCAAAGGACACGAAGGACTCCAAGGGCACAAAGGGAGAAAAAGGTAGTCCCCTTCGTGCTCTTTGTGTCCTTTGTGGTAAGGCTTTCCGGAAAGAAAAGTAGGGCAGGCTCTCCCCAGCCTGCCCTTACAGTTTGTAAAAGCTGTCCTACATGGCTTGCGGACAGGCCCTCACGGCGAGGCCCGCCCGGCAGTGGATTTGGTCTCAGCAGGCACGGGCGTTGACGTCGGCGTGGGACTGGCCGTGGGCGCCGGCGTGGGGGTCCAGGTGGCCGTGGGAGCCGTAGTCGGTGTGGTGGTGGGGGTAGCGGTGGCGGGCGCGGCTGTCTCCGTCGCGGTCGGCGTCGGCGCTTCTCCGGTAGCGGTGGCCGTGGGTGTCGGCGTACCGGTTATCTCCGGCGTCGCGGTGGGGGTCTCCGTCGGCGCTGCGGTGGCGGTTTCCGTGGCCGTGGGAGTCGCCGTGGGCGGCGTACCGGTGACCACAGAGGTGGCGGTGGGCGTCGGTGTGCCTGTCTCGGTCGGGGTCGGAGTCACGGTCAGGGTCCCGGTGACGGTCAGCGACGGCGTGGGAGTAGGCGTATCGGTAGGCGTACCGGTCACTTCCGGCGTGACGGTGGCCGTCGGCGTGAAAGTCGGCGGCAGAGGCGGCAGATAGAGCTGCTGCCCGACGTAAATGGTATAGCTTCTCAGGCAGTTCGCCTGAATGATAGCCGTGATAGTGGTGCCGAAGCGGCGTGCCAGGGAATACAGGGTATCACCGCTCTGCACCACGTATATCTGCCACGAAGGCGGCGGCCCCAGGCAGGGGAAAGGCGTCGGGGTCGGCGTGGGCAAGAGTGCAATGGGCGGCAGGTAGAGGCGCTGTCCGGCGTAAATGGTCTGATTGGAGAGACAATTAGCCTGCATAATGGCCGACACCGTGGTCCCCGTGCGCCAGGCCAAAGCCACAAGGGTATCGCCTCGCTGTACCACATAGATGCGCCACGAGGCGGGAGGAGCGCAAGCTCGCGTGGGAGTCCAAAGGGGAAGAGGCGTCTCCGTTGGCAGGGGAGGAGTAGACGTGGCCTCGGGTGGGGGCGAGGGGGTCTCCGTAGCCGAAGGAACGGGCGATGGCGTGACGGGTGTCGGGGTAGGCGCTGGCCGGGTGAATGTGGGTGAAGCGGTGATCCGGGCCAGAGGGGTAGGCTTCAAGCGGCCGGCCTCATCCTGGAGGGTGAGCAAAACGCTGCCCAGAAAAGTGAGCACCACCACCGCAGCGATGGTCAGGCTGGCCGCCACCTGGCGCAGAGTACCCCCTCCACTTCCGGTCCCTTCGCTACCCGCCGACCACATCGCCATCTTGGGCCTCCTACACGGTCACGACCGGCGACAGGGGTAGAGCAACGCTGAAAGTGGTCCCCTGGCCCACCTGACTCTCTACCCACACTTGTCCCTGATGGGCTTCGACCATGGTCTTGACCACGGCCAGACCGACGCCGGTCTCCCCCAGCCCCTTGATCAGCGGGTGATCCGCCTGATAGAAGCGATCAAACACGCGGGGCAGGTCCTCCGGTGCGATCCCCTCGCCCGAATCGGTGACGGAGATAAGAAGAAAAGGTGCTGCCACGTCTATACCTTCCTGGGCTTCGTTATGCACCTCCCCACGAATATGCACTTCCCCGCCCTCCCGCGAGGCTTTGCAGGCATTGGACAGCAAATTGACCATGATCTGGCGCACGCATTCGGGGTCGGCGTACAGGGTGGGTATTCTCCTGGGCAAATTCAACTTCAGAGTCAACCCCTTTTCCTCGAGTTGGGCCTGGGCCCCGGTGATGGTATCCTCGACGACGGCGCGCACGTCTATGGGTTCCAGTTCAATCTGCAACTGCCCGGTGTCAATGGCCGTGACGCCGATGAGGTTGTTCAGCATGACCTCCATGCGCTCGACGTTGGCCTTCACCCGCTGCAAGAAGTTGCGCTGCATCTCGCCGACCACGCCCACGGCATCGCTCAGCAGGAGATCGGTGTAACCTGTAATGGAAGTCATCGGGGTGCGCAGCTCGTGGGCCAGAGAGGCGAGGAAGGTATCCTTGTCTCGACGGCGCTGTTCCTCGGCGCTGACGTCCAGCAACAGGACGACCACGCCGTTGAACTGGCCCTCAGCGGTCAGAACGGGGGAGAGGTAAGCGCGCACAGTACGCTCTTCCACGGAGAAATCCAGCTCAGCGGAAGAGCCCTGCTGCGCCCGCTCCACCGCCCGCCGCCACCTTTCCACGGTCACCACCTCACCAAGAGAGCGGCCCGACAGAACATCCCGCGACTGAGCCAGCAACTGCGCGGCCATGGCATTGGCCCACACAATCTCCCCTTGGGCATTGGTGAGCAGCAGACCGCCGCTCAAACTCTCCAACGGAGCCAGGTCTGTTGGCAGGGGAGCAGCGGCCTCTTTCCGACGCAGTTCCTGCAATTGCTCGGCCAGCGCATCGCGCTCGCGCCGTAGTTGTTCGTATTGCTCTTCCAGAGCGGTGTGTTCCTGTTGCAGGTCTATCAGGTGCGTGGTGAGACGGGCGGCTTCTTCCTGCACACGTTGCACATCGGATTGCCACACAGCCTGTTTTTGCTGGTGGTCCTCTTCTTCCTCCTGGAGTTGAGTGGTCAATTCTTTAATTTGGGCCCGGCTCTCGCGCAACTGGTTTTCCAGTTCGTACAGACGTTGGGTAAATAGCTCCAGGTCCTCCTTCGTCCTTTGCAACTCCACTTCCAGAGCCGACTTATGCGCGGTGGAGTCCGCCTCCTGCTCGCGTATCTCCTGGGATAACTGCTCGGCTCTGTGCGCCACTTTGCGGTAGAGACGAGCGTTCTCCAGAGCAATGGCTATTTGCTTGGCCAGGGTCTGGCAGAGCTTGCCGTCGGTGGTGGAGAAAGGACGTCGGGCGCCGGCATTGCCAACGATAATTACCCCCACCAGCGATTTAGCTCCCAGCAAGGGCTGCACCAACAGCGGACCCGTCTCCTCGCTGCCCAGCAGGTGGTACAGATCGCGTACCTGGGGGCTATCAATACCATTCTCAATGATCACCTGCTTTCTGCGTCTGATGGCGTGCTCAATGGCCGGGTAGTCGCTGATGGGGAAGTGCAACTCGGCTGCCGGAGCCTTGACCTGATCACTGGTGGCGTAGACGCCGGCCAGTTGCAGCACCTCACTCTGCCCCTCCGGCAAGATGGCCAGACCGCATAGATTGCTATTCAGGACGCCAGCCACCCCCCTCACCGCGTCATCCACCACCGTGTTCAGATCCAGAGACGAGGACATGCGCTGACTGGTCTCCAGCAAAAAGAGCAGGCCCGTGATTTGACTCAGGGATTCCTGCCGGATGTCCTCCAGGGTTTGGGTGCGGCGGCGAAGGCCACGCACCACATCGCGGTACACGGCGATGGCCAGCAAGGGGAAAGCGATCAGGTTGGCGGGACGCACCCAACCGGCGGTGTGTGGCAAATCAGTGGAAAGGGAGGTGTAGGGCACCACCAAATGCAAGAGCAGGCCCAGCCCCATGATACCGAAAGCGATGAGCACAAGTCCCCACTGCCCTGCCCGTCGCCACAGGAGCAATATGGCCGCCAGGCCGATAAGGGCCAATTGAGCCAGAGTCCAGGCCAGGTCCTGCCAGTGGCCATTGTAGGTCAAAGTGGGCTCGGTCGCCAATTCGGAAGACCAGAGGAAAGCAAACACCACATAGACGACAAGAGTGCCCAGCAGACCCGCCACCAGGAAAAGGCGGGAAATCCACTCATTGCCTGTGTCCCAGAGAGCAAAAGTCCAGCACAAAAGGATAAGGGTGACGGTGTCCAGGCATCTCTCCAGGGGAGGCACTATCTCGGCGGTGGTGATGACCCCCTGCCAACTGAGCAGAGCCATCCCCATGAGCACCAGGCGGCTCAGGAGGAGCAAACCCGCTGCCACGGACAACCGCCCTGCCGCTCTATCCTTACGGTCGCGCTGCCACTGGCCCAAGGCGATGCCCAGGATAGCCTCGATAGCGAAAAGGACTATCAGGTGATAAACTAATCCGCCAGGTGGGGTGGTCAACAGATTGACGGCATCAATGAGGATATACATTGCCCTGCTCCCGAAACGCTCCAGCTTATCGAGGGACGCACGCGCTTATATCAGGTTTCTTTACTTAACAAGATTATACCATTATTGGAGCTTTTGTGCAATGTCCTTTTCGAGAGAGGGACGCACCGGCGTGAAAGGCGTTGTTGAGACGCACCGCCGTGAAACAGGTGGTACTGGTTGGGATGAGGGAGAGAGCCTTCGCTCTCGCGGAGTTGAACTCCGCGAGATACCCTGGGACAACAAAAGAGCACAGAAACGAAGCGTCGGGGACAAACCCCGACGCTATCGAGAGACGCGGATATTTCGACGACTAGTCACCTGACAGTTTGAAGATGCCATTGCAGAAAGGTGCTCCGCGCCACCCTTGGGGCAGTAGTCATCCTGAGCGGAGTGAGTCCCGAAGCGGCAGCGGAGGGA
>JACIWR010000351.1 GCA_014360845.1 Anaerolineae bacterium | reverse complement strand
GGTGGGTGACCAGTTCGATGTCCTCGCCGATGAGGCGGCGCAGCATCTTCTCCAGGTTAGAGATGGTGGTGTTGAGGTCCAGAACCCTTAGCTCCAGTATCTGCTTGCGGCTGAAGGCCAGGAGTTGGCGGGTGAGAGTGGCGGCGCTCTCGGCAGCCTGGCGGATGCCCTCCAAATCATCGCGTTTGGGGTCATAGGACGGGAATTCGCGGAGGAGCAGTTCGGCGTAGCCGATGATGGCGGTGAGCAGGTTGTTGAAGTCGTGGGCCACGCCACCGGCCAAACGTCCGATAGCTTCCATCTTCTGGGACTGGAGGAATTGCGCTTCCAGGCGTTTGAGTTCGCTGATGTTGGCGAAGACGGCCAGGGTGCCGACAAAGCGCTCGTTCTCGAAACGAGGTCTGCCGCTGACCAGGACGGGAAGACGTGAACCGTCCTTGCGCACCAGTTCCAGTTCGTAGCTGTCGGCGACACCGCGCTGACGGCGTTCGTTGGCGGCGCGAACGATGGGCTGTTGGTCGGGTGGGATGATAGCAGTCCAGTGCAGACCGGTCAACTCGCCGGGTTCGTAGCCTAACATGGCCTCTGCCGCCGGGTTGACGAAGGTGAAGTAGCCTTCCGCGTCCTCTATAGCGATGCCCTCGGCCATGTTTTGCACAATGCTCTCGTTGAATTCTTTCAGCCGATGGGTCTCTCGGAAGAGACGGGCGTTCTGGATGGACAGGCCAATCTGGTTGGCGGCCGTGGTCAGCAAATCCACGTCTTCCTGGCTATAGGCGTGAGGTTGATAGCTCTGCAGTTCCATCAGGCCGATGACTTGCCCCTCGACGAGCATGGGGACGTAAAGGGCCGAGAGGGGTTCCTCACCGTTGCCGATAGTATATGCTTCATTGCTTTCCTGGAGAGCCCGGGGCAGGTCCCCGACGATCTCTGGCTGGCCGCTGGCGATGGCCTTGCTGCGGCCGGTGCGAGCTTGCGGTCTATAGTGCAGAGGCGGAAACAAGGCCGGGTCCAATTCCACGCCGTCGGACAGGCAGAAGGCCATAGTGATCATCTGCTGCTCTGGATCGAAGAAGGAGATGGCGAAGTTGGGGCAGTCCACCAGGCGCTGCACGTACTGGTAGGCGGTGCGGTAGACGGTGGGTAGATCCAGGGTGGTGGCCAGGGCCTGCCCCAGTTCGTTGATAGTGGCCAGTTGTTGCACCCGCTTCTGCTCGGCCTGGAACAGGCGAGCGTTCTCGATGGCCAGGGCTAATTGGCTGGCGATGGTAGTGAGCAGGCGGGCATCTTCTTCGCTGTAGGCTTTCAGTTTGTAACTCTGCACGTTGAGGGTACCGATGACCCGCTCGCCGGCGAGGAGGGGCGCATATAACGCTGATTGCGGTTTGCTGGGGTCGCGTTCCTGGACGTAATGCACTGTCTTGACCTGGCGCAGTTGAGCCTGCAAATCGTCCACTATCAGGGGCTGGGCGGTGACGATAACTTTGCTTTGCAGGCCGGTGTCCGGCTCCAGGGGGATGGGGGGAAAGGCGCTGACGTCTATCTCCTCGCCGTCCACGATGGCGAAATCGGCGTGTATGAGCTGGGTTGGGGGGGCGTAGCGGGAGATGACCATGTGCGGGGCATCCATCAGTCGGCTGATGTGTTGATAGGCAATGCGGGCCAGCGTGGGTATATCCAGAGTAGTGGCCAACTCTTGCCCGATTCTGTTGATGAGCTCGAGCTGGGCTGTCTGCCGCTCTCTTTCGGCGTGGAGGCGGGCGTTTTCCAGGGCCACCGCAGCCGCGTTGGCCAGGGCTTCCATGAGTCGTACATCGGCAGAAGTGAAACCGTCCAGGCGTTCGCTTTCGGCGTTCAATACCCCGATGACTTTGTCGCCTACTTTGAGGGGCACACACAGCTCGGAGCGGGCCGGGAACCCGAAGTTGATGTAGCGGGGGTCCTGGCTGACGTCGGGCAGGTAGATGGATTCCCCGGAGCGGGCCACGGCCACGGTGATGCCTTTTTCGCCATCCAGCGGCAGCGGTGGTATGTGCGTGATCTCGAATGGTGTTCCATGAGCGGCGATGACCAGGGCGTCCTTTTGATCATCAACCGTCCACAGGCTGCAGAGTGGTAGGTCGAGCACCTGTCGGGCCGCTTCCACCACCGAGCGGGCTATCTCTTGTCTGTCTCTGATGAGAACCAGCTTCTGACCCAGTGCGTGGAAGGTTATGAATCGCTGCTCCAGCAGCTTGCGCTCGGTGATGTCCTGCACCATGCCCACGGAGCGGACGATCCGGCCCGAGGCGTCTTTCACGTGCTCGCATTTCTCGTGAACGAAGCGAATCTCGCCGTTATCCCGGCGGATAATGCGGTGCTCAATCTCGTAGGTATCGCGTCCTTCCCGCAGCGACCCCATGTAGGCAGCATCCACGGCAGCGCGGTCGTCTGGGTGGACGGTTTCGAGAAAAGCCTCGTAGGTAGCGCCAAACTCCTGGGGTTGCAGTCCAAATATCCGGTAGACCTCGTCTGACCAGGTCAGCCGATTGGTGATCAGGTCCAGTTCCCAACTGCCGACGCGGGCGATGGCCTGGGATTTCCTTAGAAGCGCTTGGCTTTCGCGCAGGGCCTCCTCGGCTCGCTTGCGCTTGGTGATGTCACGTCCCACTGCCTGGTATTCGAGGGGGCGGTGGTGGGTATCCATTATGGCCCGCACGGTCCACTGCATCCAGTAGCTCTCCCCGTTGGGCAAGACGGAGCGATGTTCGAGGGTGATCACCGGCTTATCCGGCCCTAGTTGGGCGATGAGGTGAGCGAATTTCTGTCGTTCTTCCTCTGTCATGAGGCTAACGAAGCTATGCCCGGTGAAGTCCTGGGGGTTTATGTTGAAGTAGCGGCAGTAGGCTTCGTTGACGAAAGTGACCGTTCCATCGCGCTGGAAACGACAGATGAGTTCGGTCTGGTCTTCCACAATGGCCCGGTAACGTGCTTCGCTTTCGCGCAGGGCCTTCTCTGTCGCCAGACGTTCCTCGAGGTTGCGGATTAACGCTTCCTCCGCCCGTTTGCGCTCGGCCAGTTCTTGTTCGAGCACTTCGTACAATCGCGCGTTCTCGATGGCAATGGCAGCCTGGTTGGCGAAGGCGGTCAGCAAGGACAGTTGATCGTGAAAAGCTCCGGGGCGCAGGCTATGCAGGTAAAGCACACCCAGCAGGCGGCCCTTGACCTCCAGAGGCAGGGCGGCGAAGGACTTGACGCCGATTTTCAGGAGGTGAGGGTTGGCGAGGCGAGGCGCTCCTTCACCTGGGCTGGGGCTGATAGTGCCGTCCGCCCCGATCTCGTCAACGATTACCGCCTGGCGCGAACTGAGGATCCAATCGGTGATGCCGTTTTCCCGAACCCGGTATTCTATGGTCGGTATGCCGGTTATGTTTTCGGTGCTGCGGCCCATGTGCCCCGCTTCGTCCACCAGCACCACGCTGGTGTAATCCGAGGCTGTGACCTCGCTGGCCAGGGATACGATCTCGCTCAACACCTGGTCGAGTTCAAGGGAGGCGGTCACCGCCTGAGAGGCCCGACTCAGGGCGTCCAGTTGTTTAACCCTCGACTTTAGTGCCTCCTCCGCTTGCTTGCGCTCGGTGATGTCTTGCGCGGCACCGTAGATGCGCACGACACGCTGAAGTTCCTCGTCCCAAACCGGACGGGCATAATCACGGATCCAGCGTGCCTGGCCTTCGCGGGTGACGAAGCGCAGTTCGCACACGTCCGCCTCACCGCCGGCCACTTTTTGAGCGTGGGCCAGGGCCAGGGGCAGGTCATCGGGATGCACCATGCTGATCCAGCCGCCCCGGGCGTCAATTTCGGGGATGGTGAAACCGAAGACGCGGGTGAACGAGTCGGTCAACCACTCGCCCTGCAGCGTGCCGTCGGGTAGGACGCGGAAGGCGTAGGCATAATCGGAGATGAGTTCGGAGATGTAGCGGTAGCGCTCTTCGCTTTCGCGCAGAGCTTCTTCGATGATCAAAAGTTCCTCCAGGTTGCGGACTAACGCCTCTTCAGCTCGCTGGCGCTGAATATCCGAGGCTTCCAGTTCGGCAAGCCGCCGGCGCAGTTCTGCTATTTCTTGTAGGAGTTGCTCTTTTGTCTTGTCTTCCATGTTGTACCTCTGAGCGCAAGGGCGTGGTATGCCGCGCTTCATGAGTAGGGCAGGTTGGCCGCGGCGTGGGGTTGCCGTTTTGCAAAGCGGAATCACGTGCTTTGTGATTCCAACCCTTTCACACCACACGCTTCAGCGGCCTACCTGCCAATTGGGATGTATTCGCTCCGGCAGGTAGGCGGCTCCATTGTTCTCGTTCTCAGGTTTCGGACCCGTCGGCGGGTGTTCGCTGGCCGGGTAGGTGTTTCTTCATCGCCGCCAACCTGCCCTACGGGTAGGGGGCTGTAGGGCAGGTTGGCCGCGGCGTGGGGTTGCCGTTTTGCAAAGCGGAATCACGTGCTTTGTGATTCCAACCCTTTCACACCACACGCTTCAGCGGCCTACCTGCCAATTGGG
>JACIWR010000350.1 GCA_014360845.1 Anaerolineae bacterium | reverse complement strand
AGTGCGCCTGCTAGCCTGAGTAGTAACCTGGGGGGGGGATGGGAGAGGTCTCCGAGGCCAGGGCACAGCAGCAACTCGCCCCCAAAGTGAAATACACCCTCATCCCTCGAAAGGTTTGACAAAGTCTTGGCGGTGTGATATAATGCACAAAGTTGTGCGAACTTTCACTTACCAGAAAGATAATGCTATATCAGAAAAATCGGTTCAGACGGGGAGTGAGCATTACAGTGTTGTGGCTGTGTGGATGGGTCGGGGGTGGCTTTTTGGCAGTAGAAGAGCCTTTGACGGTGAGCCAGGAGTTGGCCGTCAGAGGCTTTTTATGTCCTGTGGGTGACAGAGGTCAAGGACGATGAAGCTGCGGGATGTTATTTCCGTTGTGGAAGGCACGCTGATAACCAAGAACGCGAATTTAGACATGGACATCGCCTGCGCTTGCGGCTCCGACTTGATGAGCGATGTGCTGACCCATGCCAAGGCCGGGGCCCTGCTGCTCACAGGTCTGGTGAACCCCCAGGTGGTACGCACAGCGGAGATGGCCGACATCGCAGCTATTGTCTTTGTGCGCGGCAAATATCCTCCCCCGGAGACCATCGCCCTGGCTGAGGAAAAAGGTATCCCTTTGATCGCTGCCCAATACACCATGTTTGAGATGTGTGGTCGTTTGTTTGCGGCGGGCATGAATAGTTGTGACGTGGTCTGAGCTGGGGAAACCAGCCATATTTGCGCCGGTTCTATCCGGGCCCGAGGTCAGGGGCGGGAAGCGCCGGGTTATTAGAAAGATATGGTGAAGCCTACAGAGGTCACCAGGGTTCAGGAGCTGGTTTACGAGTTGAAGATCGGGGATGTGATGACCAAGCGGCTGGTCACCGTCACGCCCGATACTTCAATGGCCGAGTTCAAAGAGGTGTTGCGCGTCAATCGCATCTCGGGCACGCCAGTGGTGGAAAATGGACGCCTGGTGGGCATCATCAGCCTGGAGGACCTGATCAAAGCGCTCTCGGAGGGGGACCTGGAGGGACCGGTTTGTGAGAGGATGACTCGCGATGTGCGCACCGTATCCGCTCACGAATCAGTTATCGAAGCGGTGAAGGTTTTCTCCCAGACGGGAGTGGGGCGCTTGCCCGTGGTGGATGAGCAAGGCCAGCTGGTGGGTATCATCACCCAGGGCGACATCACCCACGGCCTGCTGAAGGCGATTGAGCTGGATTATCACTCGGACGAAATCAGCCGCTATCGCGCCAGTCACATCTTCGAGGACATTGTTTCGGACCGCACCAGCTTGCTGCTGCGCTATAAGGTGCGGGCCAGGGATTTCACCCGGGGTGGGGAGGCGTCCAGCAAGATAAAGCGCGCGCTGATCCGCCTGGGCGGCAATCCCCAGGTGGTCCGCCGCGTGGCCATCGCTACCTATGAGGCGGAGATGAACATCATCATCCACACCGATCACGGTGGCGAGATCGTGGCCGAGATTCAGCCCGAACAGGTGCGCGTCCTGGCCGTTGACCACGGGCCGGGCATCGCCGATGTGGAGCAGGCTATGCAGCCCGGCTTTTCCACCGCGCCGGAGTGGATTCGAGAGATGGGTTTCGGTGCGGGGGTGGGGTTGAACAACATCCAAAAATGCGCTGATGAGATGCACCTGGAGTCAACGCTGGGCGTGGGCACTAGATTGCAGATCGTCGTCTATTTGCAGCCACGTGGTGAGGGAGGCGCGGGAGCAAGTGAAACTTCGTGAGATAGTGGATGCCCTGGATTTGCAAGTGGCTGCCGCAGCCGATGATTTGGAGCGGGAAGTCAGCGGGGGGTATGCCTCGGATTTGTTGAGTTGTGTGATGGCCCGGGCGCAGGCAGGTAACGTCTGGGTTACTTTGCAGTCGCACCCGAACATCGTGGCCGTGGCTTCTTTGTTGAATCTGGCCGGGATTGTCGTCACCGAGGGGTCTCCTCTCGATCCGAATACGATTGCCAAAGCCAACGAAGAGCACATTCCCATCTTGACCACGCCTCGAACCACCTTCACCGTGGTGAGCCAGTTGGCGGCTCTGGGTATTCGGGGCGTGGACTGAGAACAGCATAGCGGGATGTTTCAGTATTTGTGGGCGGATTTGCACATTCACACTGTGCTCAGCCCCTGCGCCGAAGTGGAGATGATCCCGCCCCTCATCATCCGCCGCGCGCGAGATTTGGGACTGGGGCTCATCGCCGTTACCGATCACAATTCCGCCGAAAATGTGGCCGCTGTGATCGAGGCAGCAGAAGGGAGCGGGGTCGCCGTCCTGCCGGGCATGGAGATACAGTCCCGCGAAGAAGTGCATCTGTTGACCCTCTTCGATACGGTGGAGCAGGTGCTGGCCTGGCAGGCAGAAGTGTACGCTCACCTGCCGGACCTTAAGAATGACGCGGATTATTTCGGCGCCCAGTTTGTGGTGGATGCTACGGGCGAGTATGTGCGCACCAATGAGCGCTTGCTGTCGGTCTCGACGGATTTGTCGCTGGAAGAAGTGGTAACCAGGGTGCGCGCCCTGGGGGGGCTGGTGATCCCGGCACACGTGGATCGTCCCTCTTTTAGCCTCATTGTCAACCTGGGGTTTGTGCCGCCGGACCTGGATATACCCGCGGTAGAGATTTTCCGCTTTAGCCGCGAGGAAGAGGTGCGGCAACGCTTCCCTCAGCTCAGGGGGTACACTTTTATCCGGAGCGGAGATGCTCACCGCCTGAGTGAGATAGGGGCGCGGACAATGTTCAAAGTGGCTGCGCCGACGGTGAGGGAGTTGGACCTGGCTCTCAGAGGTGAGCAGGGCCGCCGGGTGGAAATCGCGAAAACAATTGCTTCATTCAAATAAATCTAAAGGGTAAGGAGATACGACTATGACTGACACAGAAGCCGTGCTTGAGCAAGAAACACTAGACCTGGCTCCTCTTTACGAGATTCTCGAAAAGTACAAGCACGAGAAGGGAGCGGTGATCCCCGTCCTCCAGCAGGCCCAGGAGATTTACGGGTGGCTGCCTGCCGAAGTGTTGCAAGCTGTGGCCAAGGGAATGAACGTGCCCCTCAGCCAGGTGTATGGCGTGGTCACGTTCTACTCCCAGTTCTATCTCACGCGACGTGGGCGACATATCATCCGCCAGTGTGATGGCACGGCTTGCCACGTGCGAGGTGCGGCCCGCATCATTGATACCATGGAGAAGGAACTGGGCATCAAGGCCGGGGAGACGACGCCCGACTACCGGGTGACTTACGAAGTGGTCTACTGCCTGGGTTCCTGTGGCCTCGCGCCGGTGGCCATGGTGGACAATAACGTCGTCGGCCATCTGGTGCCAGAGCGGATGCTGAACATCGTCCGCGAGCTGGACTAGTGCGTGAACTTTCCCTGCATATCCTGGACGCTTTACAGAACTCGCTCGAAGCTGGGGCTTCGAAGGTAACCTTAACTATTGAAGAAGACCTGCGTGCCGACCGCTTGACCATCACCATCACCGATAACGGTCGCGGCATGGACGCCGAGACGGTGCAGAAAGCCCTGGACCCTTTCTTCACCACGCGCCAGACCCGCCACGTGGGCCTGGGCCTGCCCCTCTTCGCCGCTGCGGCTCAGCGTTGCAACGGTGAGTTGACCATCGAGTCGGAGCCGGGCCGGGGGACGACGGTGCGGGCCACTTTCCAGCACAGCCACATTGACCGCGCGCCGCTGGGAGATATGCGCAGCACCTTGCTCAGCTTTCTGCTATCTGGGCGGCCTGTGGATTTGCACTACGTGCACCGCGTGGACGGGCATCAGTTCGAGTTCGACACAGCGGAGATGCGGGCAGAATTGGGTGAGGTGCCGTTGTCACATCCGGTGGTGCGCGAATGGCTGAGCGAGTTCATTGCCGAAGGGGAGAGGGAACTGGTGGCCCATTCAGGAACAGCAACAAATTCGGGGCGGACGGAATCCGCCCGTTGAAGGAGGAAAACTAAAATGCCCAAACTGAAGAGCCTGGAAGATCTCAAACGCCTGCGCGAGGAGGCCCAAAAGGACCTCAAAGTGCGCTTGAAGACAGGAACAACCATTACCGTGGGCATGGGGACTTGTGGGATCGCGGCTGGTGCGCGAGAGACGATGCAGGCCATCCTGGAGGAGTTGCGGAAGCGCGGGATTGACGCCCACGTGACTACCACGGGCTGCATCGGCATGTGCTCCAAAGAGCCCTTGGTGGATATTGAACAAGCCGGTTACCCACGAGTGACCTACGCCAATGTGCATCCCGACATGGTGCCCCGCCTCATCGAGGAGCATTTGATCAAGGGTAATTTGGTCGAGGAGTGGGTGTTTGGCCGCGTGACCAGGGATTGACGGCTGCCGCGCGAGGCTGATACCCCCACTAGTCATCTACTGAACATATTTGCAAGGAGGTAGTTCAATGGCTGAAGCCTTTTACCGGGCGAATGTCCTGGTGTGTGGTGGCACCGGGTGTTCCGCTTCCGGTTCGATGAAAACTTTGGAAGCATTGAAAGCGGAGATAGAGCGCCGCGGCCTGGATAACGAGGTCCGAGTGATTC
>JACIWR010000035.1 GCA_014360845.1 Anaerolineae bacterium | reverse complement strand
TGGTCAGGATGGGAATGGGCAGGTTCCCACCGTAGCCGATGTGCCCGCCGATGCCGATGACAGGTCTCCCGTTGCTCGTTGGCCTGGAGTTGCATTCCAGGCCCTGCCCGCACACTCTCGTTGGCCTGGAGTTGTACTCCAGGCCCTGCTCCGCACATCGCCGGAGCACCTTCAAGCCGCCAGAGTACAACTCCGACGGATCGAGAGCCTGCGACGGGCCGAAGCCCGTGTTACGGTTTACGCCGTTGATAAATGGTCACCTCTCCCTGTTGAAAGGCGACCTCCAGCAACGTGTCGAACTTCTCCAGCGACGCCGCGCTGTATTTCCCCCGCTCCAGCGGACCGACGTAGACATAGGTCACATCGTACTCCTCCAGCAAATCCAACGTGCGCTGGAAATCCTGACTGCTGTATATCTCATCCACGTCCTTCTCGCGCCGGGCCGCCTCCTCGCCGCTGCCCCGCCACTGGTACTCGTGCCCGCTCCAACCCAGGATGGTGGGCAGGCCAGTGCGGCTGGAGATGCGCGCGAAGTTGGTGAAAGACCCCCCTACGGCCTCCACGATGACGGGGTTGCCCGCGCTGTGAGCGTTCAACCAGCGGATAGCCGCGTACTCATCGGGCTCGTGCTCCCGCACATAAGCCAGACCATCCAACGTGGGTCGGCCCTTGAAACCGCCTGCCTTGCTGGGTCCCGCCGTCACCGTGTAGACCAGGCTGGCCGCCAACAGTAGAGACCCGCCCAGCGCAAAGACGTACCTGCCCCACCCGCGACGCCCTTCCAGCACATACCACGCGCCATAGGCACTGGACAGCCCCAGCAGTACCCAGGCCTGATAATAGAACTTGAAGATAGTGTTCATCCGCGTGCCAAAGGTATCGCGCAGATACACGAACTCCACCACGAAGGTCAGCAGCAGACCGGTGCCGATCATGATCAAGACGAACAGATTGGCGGGAGAGGACCGCCGCTCATCTGAACTGCGGTTCAAGATGCGCAGCACGAGAAAAATGACCAGGGCGATCAGACCGGAGAGCAAGAGAAAGAGCCAGGGATCGGCCAGGCGAAGGGAGACCGCCTTATTCAACAGGCTGCCCAGGGTCTGCTGGCCAATGGCCGTGCGCACCGGTTCGCTATTCAGCACACCCTGCACGTATTGCCGTCCCCTCTCCGTGAGCACCAGCGGTGCAATGGAGATGAGCAGCAGGAGCGGAAAAGCCGCCGCTACTCCCACCCACAAAGAGAATCCAGCCTTCCAACCTTCCAACCTTCCACCCTTCCACCCCGCCAGCCCCCCAGCCTTCCATAACTCGACCACCAGGGCGATGAGAAAAGCCCCCACCACGAAAACAAACATCCCGAACATGAGCAGATATTGGTGAAGCCGGGTCACGTTGAACAGATTGGGCAGCACACCCCCCGCCTGCGAGCGGAACGTCACCCAGAAGGGCGTGTACAGCAGCAGACCCAGCCCCAATAGGATAACCGCGCAGAAGACCACCTCACGCCACCAATCGCGCAGTTCCTGCTCCCGGCGCTGGTAACAGTTCACCGCATAGGCCAACACCGTCACCAGCCAGTAGATGGGAAAATCCCAGGTATTGAGAAAACCCAGCCCACCCAGGCACACCGCGTACAGGAGATACTCCGCCCAATCCAGAGGCCGCTGGCGGCGCAGCAGGTTAAAGGCCAAAGCCAGACTGAGCAGCACGAAAGGCAAAGGTGCATATCCCCTAGTATGAAGCTGAAGAAGGGGAACTCGTCAATCACCTCCTGGCTGATGCCCGTCAGCGTCTTATCGTGGATCACGCGCGAGGCCCGCCACCACCACCAGCCGCCCCCCATGTCGAACCAGCGCCCCGTGACCTGGCCTCTGGACACCAACTCCTTGACGTCGAGCCAGTTCCAAAAGGCCGCGGAGCCCAACCCCTTGGAGTAGAGCGCCTCGAACAGACCCTCCAGGTTGCCGATCAGGACGACGAACACCGCCCCCAGCACCCCGTAACCGATGGCCTGCCCCTGCCTCGCCCGCCCGACAGCGGCCACCAGATTGCTGACCACGCCGTATGAACCGGTAGCGGTCAGGGCAAAGAGCAGAGCGATACCCAGGTTGAAAGCGTAGCTGGAAGGCACGCCGGAGAGCCTGGTCAACATGGCCATGATAATGTAACCGAAGTGATAATAACTGATGGCGTAGCCGGACATCCACGGGTCGTAGGGCGGGAAGCGCTCACTGCGCAGGATGGCGTTCAGGAAGGCGAACTCCATCGGCTTCTCGGTGGCGGCAATCTCCGGGGTATAAGCCCGGTACAGCGCCCAGCCACCAAAAGCCACGGCGAACACCACCTCGACGGCCAGCACCACTCGCCAATGGGCCCGCAACCAGTCCCCCATCCCGACCTCATCGTCGGTGCCGCGCCATCGGTAGTACGCCGCCGCCAGTCCGGCAACGATCAGCGCGGCGAACACGATCCCGCCCCAGGTATTGCCCAGGAAACCGCCGCTCGAAAGCAACCAGAACACGTAACCGACCAGCAGCAACCCCAGCGCCTTGATGAAGGCATAACCCCGGTCGGGCAGATGGCGCAACAGGCGAAAGGCCAGCGGCCAGACCAGCCAGCCCAGTACGCTCACGATTAGCCACCAGATGATTACATAGAACACTCTGACACCTCCACCTGCACCGTTCCCGTTATGTGTCCTTTCAGTTCCCGATGAGACATGGGACGTGAAGCGTGAGACGTGAAGCGTGAACCAGGAGGTATGAGGGCCACTCTTCACGTTTCAAGTTTCACTCCACCGAGCGCGCGACGGCGACCAACTCCTCCGCCGAAAGTTCCTGGCTCATCAACTCCAACACCACGCCGTCCTGTTCCCACACCACTTCCAACAACACTTCCTCCGGGGGAAAGGCCGCGCCCGGTAGATGAAGCAACACCCCGCGCCGCCCGTCCAGGTCCACATCATCGGCCAGGCTCACCTCGCCAGCGGCAAAGCGCAGGGCAGAGATACCATCGCCCGGCCCTCCAAAGGAAAGGCGATACTCCCGCAGACGCAGGTAGTACGGGTGCGCATCTCCGCCGGGCGGCCTGTAGTCCAGGTCTATGTAGAAGGGCTGGGGGACCCAGGCCGGCAGGTCGTCGTAATAAACCGCTCTGACCGCGTACAGATCGTAGCCCTCCGGCAGCGAGGCGGGGGTCAACAGCTCGTAACCGACCAACTCCTCAGCCGCGGCCAGGTCGGGCAAAACCTCCTCGCGGGTGACCTGGTGCTCGACGCCGGGTTGCACCGTGGCCCGGGGCGTGACCCGCACCTCGATGCGGCCCAGTTGAAAGACACCCATCACCTCGGCGATGGCCTGCCGTCCAGGCGGTGACACCCCGATCACCACCGCGAGCAACACCAGAGCCAAAGCGACAGCAGCCCAGGCACGAGTCATCGGTCGCCGACGCCAGCCGCGCCCGATGGACTGCGCCCGCTGCACCCGCGCCCACACCCGCCGCCGCAGAGCGGCATCCGGCGGTTCCAAAAGGCGATGGAGCCCCGCCAGCCGCTCGACCGTAGCCCGCAACTCCTCTTCGATGCCAACGGCCTCCTCACCCTGCAGCAAGCGGTCAATCTCCGTCGAGAGCCTCTCCGCCGCCAGCCTCTCAGCCCCGTTCATCGCCCCTTCCCTTTTCCAGCTCCGCCCGCATTTTGCGCAGCGCTCGGTAGAGGAGCACGGCCACATGTCCGGCCCGCAGCCCCATCACCTGCCCAATCTCCTGATTGCCCAGCCCACCGATGAATTTGAGGACAATGACCTCCTGATCCCGCTCCGGTAAAGCCCGCAACGCCTCGCGCAGGACCACCAACTCCTCAGCCCGCTCCATGCGCCTTTCGACCGGCTCATCATCGGACTGCGCCTCAGCCAGGCCGTCCAGAGGAAGTACTTGCCTCCGGCCCCGATAGTACTCGGCCACCGTGTTGTGGGCAATGCGAAACAGCCAGCCCCCAAAAGCAGCCTGAGAACGCAGGCCCCCCCACGCTGTCAGCGCCCGCTCGAAGGTGAGGGCCGTCAGGTCCTCGGCCAGGGCCTCTTCATCCACCCGCAGACGCATGTAGTTCAAAATGCGGGGCAGGTATTCCTCGTACAGTCGAGCGAAATCATCAGCAATCGGTCTCTCCATTCACCGTGTTAGCTGCAATAATAAAGATGCAAAACGGGCCAGAATATTACACCCATCTGGGTAGGGGCAGGTCTTGCACCCGCCCTTGCACCTGCCCAGGGACGACCCTAAGGGCCGCCTACCAGAGACATTCGTATATGGTCGTCCGCTCATTGCGGTACACCACCCGCATCTCACCTGTTTGCACCAATTGGTCGAACTTCTGCAGGCCGGCCGGATCATAGACCGTGCGCTCCAGTTGTCCGATGTAGACGTAGCGGATGTGCAGGTCGCGGATGAGCTGGCGCGTCCTTTCCAAATCGGTGGTGTTGAAGAAATTGCGGGTCGCATCGTCGCGTTCACTCACCTGCCAGGAGTAACGTTGCTCCGACTGATGCAGCGCACCCAACAACGTGGGTAATCCTGTGTACGAGGCCACGCGCATACCGAACTCGCGGTAGTAGCCGATGGCCGCCTCAGCCACCACTGGCGTACCTTTTACATTTTTCATCAGCCAGCGGATGGCCTCGTAGTCGTACTTCAGCGCGATGCGGTTGGACTCATCGGGCCAGGCGTACTCGCCCACCGTCATGTAAGCCATACCATCCAGAGTGCCTAATGGCGGGCGCGCGCCGGGGAAGCGGTCGTCCACCCGCGCGGGTGTACCCACCACGGGATAGATGCAGGCGGCAAACAAAAGCAGGGCCAGGACCCCAGTCCATACCCCACGCATCCTCCGCGACCGCCAGCGCCCCACCGCCGCCCACAATCCCGGCAACGCCGCCCCCGTAGCCAGTCCCAGCAACACCCAGACCTGGATACCGAATTTAAACACCGTGTTCATGCGCTGCCACTCGCTGCCACCCAGGAAATCCTTCAGGTAGACGACCTCAATGCCCAGCAAGATCAACAGAGCGGTGAAAATCAGTGCGTGGACGAAAAGCTGAGCGGGGGTAGCGTCGTCGCGCCCCAGCAAGAGCACGGCCAGCACAAGTAGGGGGATCAAAAGGACGAAGACCCACAGCTTGGCCACGGCCAGGAGGACGAGCAGGCCCAGCATGCCCACCAGGCCATAAAGGGCCAGCCGGTAACCGGGTTGCGATTGCCGTACCAGCGCGCTGTATAACTCGCTGAAATGGGGCAGCACTTCCCAGCGCCGCCACAGCAGGCGCAGGAAACGCAGAATCCCCAATCGCGCCCGCTGCCGTCCCACGTCTACCAGCAGCAGGCTGATCACCAGGAACAGGAACAGCCCCCAGATGCGCAGGAAGGGCCCTATCTCGGTACGCGCTTTGACGAAATCTATGCCTACGAACAGCGCCTTGTAGTAGGCGAAGAAGGGCCGATACAGCAGCAAGCTGAGCACGCCCAGTAGACCGGTTACCGTCACAGCCAGCAGCACCGCATTCCACCCCTTACGCCGCCAGCGCAGAAGCAGCACCAGCCCCATCAACCCCAGATAAGTCGGCAAATCCCAGGTATTGATCACCCCCAGCGCGCCCAGACAAATGGGGAGCACCACATACCGCGCCCAACCTACCCTTCCACCCCTCCATCCTTCCAAACTTCCACCCTTCCACCCTTCCAGCAAAACCTCCAACGCCAGAGCCACGACCAAAATAGTGAACGGGATAGCCATCATGTGCGGGTGAAGATCGGCGAAGAGAAAGCTCCAGTAGGGGAACTCATTGATGGTGAAAGGAATCACCCGGCTGGGAGTCCAATAATTGAAGCCGGGGAACGGTTGGGCTCCCCTCAACACCTGCCACAAGCCCAGCGTGCCTTTCACCAGGCCCTCCAGACCGGGGATGCTGCTCTGGAACGCGCTCCCACTGCGCTCGCCCAGGCGAGTGACAATCTGCACCAAACTGTCCAGATTGCCAATCACGGTCACGAACCCCGCCGCCAACAATCCCCCCAGAGCTCCCCTAAGTCCCCCCCAGTTCCCCCCAAATCCCCCTGAGTTCCTCCGCGTCCCCCCCGAGTTCCCCTCAAGTCCCCTCGCCAGACTATACCCCACCCCAAACGCATTCCCCACCGTCAACGCGAACAACATCGGCACCGCCAGATTGAAAGCCACCGTGGGCAGAATACCCGTCAGACGGACGACGAGGGAGATGACGAACTGGCCGTAGTAATAGTAGTTGAGATACCCGTGCGCGTAATAGGGATCGTAGGGTGGCAGATAGGCACTCCGCAGACAGGCGTTGAGATAAGCGATGTCCATGGACTTCTCGCCACCCTGCCACGGCTGCCACAGGTCAGGATTGAGGATGCGGATGAAGACGAAGAGCAGAAAAGCGGCGAGGAGCCAAATCTCCTCAAAAGCTACGATACGCCAACGCTCGCGCCAGAATGCAAATATGGCTTGGCGATGGCGTCGCAGCAGGAACGCGGAGACGGCCGCCAGCACGACCATCGCCGCCAGGGTGAGGGGCAGGCCGTTGCGCAGCCAGCGCAGACTGGCCGGCAGCCACACCAGATAAGCCAGGACGATCAGCCCCAGACTGCGGGCCAAAACGTGCCCCCGGTCTGCCAGATGACGGAAGACGACGAAGGTCAGCGGCCAGGCCAGCGCCCCGATGAGGGTCACCACCAGCCACCACACCAGCACCGCCACCGGCGTGGACCGGCTGGCCAGGTCGTTCCAGCCGAAGTCAGCGACCACGGGCAACTCGTCCACCGGCCGGTCGAGAAGCAGAGTTTTGTCCTCTTCGCCTTCCGCCTGTTGCGCCGGGGACGAGGAAAGGGAGTCCAGCCACTTCAAGGAAAGAAGTGTAGGCCGGCCCACGTAGCCGTGAACCGCTCCCTCCCAGGTGCCACCCAGCAGCGCGTCCCACTCCTCATCGCTCAACTGGCGCACTTTCTTGAAAATGATAGGCTTGGGATGATCGTAGACGGTGAAGCTCTCGTCGGCGGCGTCGTCAGGGATGGTCACCGGCCCCAGGCGCGGGTAAGTGGTGAACTCGGCCACCTTCTCAAAGCCCAGCTGACCGGAGAACAGGAGCTCATAGTAGCGCGTGCTCATCGGATAGCGCTGCGGCAGGCGAGGAATGGTGCGGTACAACCGGTTGGAAGAGAGCACGATGTAATCGGCTTGCCGCAGGCGGTCGCGCAGCAGTTCGTACTTCTGGCGCGTGTCCTCCTCGTACATGGGCAACTCGACGTGCCGGTAATCGTGCGCGCCCATGTTCGCCCCCGGCTCCGAAAGCGAGAGCGGCAGGTGGTCATCCCAATGCTCCACCGCCAGCACCGACCCGTCGGGCACGTTCTCGTAAATCCAGCGCGAGGCCGTGATCCAGGTATGCTCCGTGCCGTACACCCCATTGACGAAAGCCAGCGACCAGAGCACCGCCCCAGCCAGCGTCGCCACAATCAGCAAGTCTGCAAGTCTGCAAATCTGCAAATCTGCGAATCCGCGACTTGCCGATTTATTGACTTGCCGATTCGTTGACTCGCTGACTCGCTCCAACAGCCCCGCCCCCATCAAGGTAAACAGCGGCACCACCGGCACCATATAGCGCATGAACTTGGCCAGAAAGAGCCCGGTAATCCCGAAATAAGGCACGACCCAGGAGAGCAAAATCAACTCGCCAGCTTGCGCCCGTCGCAGCAGAGCACGCACCAGCACCCAGGCCAGTCCCAGGAAAGCGACCAGGCCCAGCGGCAGACCCATGCCCCAGCGCAACTGCTGCTCGATGAAATAGACGTAGGGCGTGGTGCCCCGGTACTGACGGGTAAAAGGCATGTCGGCGATACCGCGCACCATGGCCCCCTGCTCGCGGATGACCGCCTGCACGAAATTGGGCCAATCCAGAATCACGAAGGGCGAAGTGACGGCGAAAACGACGAAAGCCACCAGACAGGCCAGCAAACAATGTCGCCAGGCCAGCGCCTGTACCGCCGCCCGTTCTTCATCTGCAGAGCCCCGACTGATGAGCCACGCCGCCATCACCGGCGCGGCCAGGATAGGCAGCGCACTGAACTTGGAGGCCACGGCCAGACCCATGCCCACCCCGGTGAGCACCGCTGCCCCCCTCGTGCGCCGCTCGACCATCAACATCGCCCCGTAGAGGGCCAGTAGCGTGAACGTGGTCGAGATGGGGTCCACGGCGAAGAAGTGGGCCAGTTGTATCTGCAACACAGTGAAAGCGGAGAGGGCGGCGGCCAGCAGTGCCGCACCACGCCCGTAGAGGCGGCGGGCGATGAGATACACCAGGTACACCGTGGCCGTATCCGAGAGGGCCACCAGCACCCTCCCGACGAAGGCGAAACCCTGTATATCAGTGGCCCTGGTCAGAGTACGTACCAGCCCCTCCGAAGCGCCCAGCCGCTGGGCCAGGGGAGCCAGGGCATGAAGCGCGTTAGCGGTGATGGTCAACACATAAAGCGGGAAGTGCCCGTAGGTGTAGGAGCGCCGCTGCTGATTGGCCGGGTCCCACAGCGGATTGAAGGGCGATTGCTTGGGATCGAAAGCGGTGGACCAATCGCGGGGCCAGTGCATGGTCGGCGCGTAGAAAGCCACCGTAGAACGCTCATCCGGGTGAGCCAGCTCCCCGCCGTCCCAGGCCACGTTGTACAGGCGCAAAGCGGCGGCAATGAGCAATATCACCACCAGCGCCCATCGTTCTCCCTCCTGCTTGAGTGCGTTGATCATGCGTTGCACAACATTCTCCTCAGCGAGTATTTCTTATACAGGGGTGCTCTGCGCAGTGCAGATAGAGTCGGATCTGGCATGCTACTCCCATGTGCTGCGCGAGAGAACGGAACGCGCAGCACAGAGGAAGAGGCAACCACAGTGAGCCCGTGCTGACCACCCTTCCTCTCAGCAATAGCGACAAAGCGGGTGTATTGTATCATTGACAGCGGTTTAAGGCAAACTTTCGCCCCGTGAGGTGATGCCTTTGTACCAAGGTAACTGCTCTATCCTTGCTCCAGCACTGACGCCTCCCGCCCTGCCAACGTTGGTTGACGTCCAGGGATTTTTGCCTTATAATCTTCATAGTGCCGGGGACAGAGCTGCGCCCGGCCCGGCAGGTCCGCGACCCGCCGCGAGCAGACAGAGAATCCTCCCTGGAGTCCGACAAACAGGCAAACACATTTCGCGTCCTCTCGCTGGAGGCGTCCCCTATGAGCCCAATCCGCATGTCCCGTTTGGAATCCGCCGTACGTGCCGTCCTTGACTTCTACGAAGCCTTCAACCGCCATGACGTCCCAGGTATGATGCAGCTTACGAGCGACGATTGCGTCCTCGAAAACGCCACTCCGGCCCCCGACGGCGCTGTGTACTCGGGAAAAGAGGCGATAACCCGGTTTTGGCAAGACTTCTTCCGCGCATCGCCCCACGCCCACATCGAAATCGAGGAGATTTTTGGCGCTGGCGTGCGCTGCGTCGCGCGCTGGCGATACGAGTGGGTGGATGCCGCCGGGCACAAGGGACACTTGCGCGGGGTAGATATATTTCAGGTGAAGAGCGGTTCCATCTGCAAACAACTCTCTTACGTCAAGGGATAAGCACGAGAAAGGGGGCAGTGGCAATGAAACGTACTGCCTGGGGTTTACTGGCCATGTCACTGTCGTTCCTGCTGGGTACAATCATAGCCCTGGGATCAATGGTGGCAATGAGAGGAAAACTGGACACAGCCACGCTTACCGGACAACCGCTCAGCGTACCCACGCTATTGGTCTCCTGTTTGGCCCCCTTTGCCATCTTGTTGGAAATTGTCGCTATCATCCTGATCGTCCTGGATAGCCGCCAGGTTGGGAGACTCCATCACCGCTTATCCTGGGTAGCGGTTGTTTTCTTCGTCCTCTGGGCGATAGCGAACCTGGGAGGGTTCCTGCCCCTTTCGCTTCTAGGCGTGCAACGAGGTGAGGTGTCTATAGTCAAACTCGCTCAGATGATTAAAGCGGGGGCAGCCATCTTGCAATATCTGATCCCTTTCCTCCTGGCCTTCAGCCTGACCCGTAAAGTGCCCAGAGTTCTGCTCTGGTTTGCTGTGGTCTTGACCACGGTGGGTAACTTCGGGGTCATCACCTTGCCCATTGGGGGACTCACTTTACAGCCTGTGGAGTCCTTCGGTCAGACTATGTATGCACCTCAGTTTGCAGTAGACTACACCACCGGACCCTATCCGATACTGCTGGCTTTGGGGTATACAGGCGGCGCCCTGTATATGCTGGTCTATGCTCTCCTGACGTGGCAGGTGTGGAGAGGAGGGAATTATCCAAACCAATCCCCATTCTAGCTACCCGACAGTTTTGCCCAAGTGTCGCTGCGCAGGGTCTAGAGGCCCCGAAGCAGCCTCGCGGCCACGAGGGGGCATCCTGAGCGGACCCTGAGCGAAGCGCAGCGAAGTCGAAGGGGAAGTCGAAGGATGCGGGACTCGCTCTTTCGTCATCCTTCGACTACGTTCGTCCCTCCGCTGCCGCTTCGGGACTCACTCCGCTCAGGATGACTGCGGCCCCAAGGGTGGTGCGGAGCACCTTTCTGCAATGACATTTTCAAACTGTCAGGTGACTAGATCCCCATTCAACCTTCACGGTTAAGGGGGGCGCTACTCTCCGCGGAGAGATTACCAGCCTTGGGGCAATGGAGAAATCACTTAACAGGGGAGACTGAGACAATGAAGAAAATTACACATCTCACCGTTGTCAGCGTTGCTCTATTACTCTTGTCGGCTTGCACACCCGGACCGCAACCCGCGGTAGTGTGGAAATTCAATACCGAGGGTCCAATTTGGAACACACCTATCATCGCCCAACACAGCGTGTATATCGGAAATCATCACGGGCTTTACGGCGTGAATCGCAACACGGGCGAAAAGTTGTGGGAGGTCCAATGCGGTGAGCAGGTATACATCTCGCCCCATTCGATGGCGGATGACCTGCTGTATTTCGGAGTGCGCGGTGATCACTATCTGTACGCCGCCAAAGCCCAAACAGGAGAGGTCACCAAGCACATTGACCTCGAAGACAAGCAGGTGATTTTGCCCCCAATCACCGCAAACGCGGTCGTCTACTACGCTACTAATGATGGAATGCTTCACGCCTGGGACAGCCAAAGTCAAACGGTGATGTGGAGCACTGATGTCAGCGCATCGTTGGATTCCAGCATCTCCGTAGCTGACGATACGGTTTATGTAGCCGGGAATTGGCAAGGAGAGCTGCTGGCCCTCGACACTCAAACGGGAGCACAACGCTGGCGCATGAAGACGAACCACCAAGGAGCGTCAAAAGCCATCGTTGTTGATGGGATACTGTACTTCGGGAGTAGCGATGGACACCTATATGCAGTGAAGGCCCAAACAGGGGAGGAGCAATGGCGCTTTCGCACGAATGGGCCGGTAGACGGGATCTCATACACCGAGGGAACGATATACATCGGCAGCGAGGATCATCACGTGTACGCTATAGACAGCGCAACGGGCAAGCAAAAGTGGAAGTTTAAAGCGAAGGATAAGATCGTGACCTCGCCTTTGTCTGGGAAAGGAGCGGTCTATTTCGGGAGCCTAGACGGTCACCTGTACGCTGTGGACGCGGGAACGGGAAGACAAATTTGGGCCTTTCTCACAGGCGGGCCGATCAACTCATCGCCAGTCGAAGCTGATGGCCTTATCTACTTTGGCAGTGATGACGGATATTTATACGCCGTAGCCCCGCCCAGCTAGAAATGGATGCAAGAGCGAATTCCGAGACTCAGAGGCCGACCCGCAACGGGTTTCGCCGCTCAAAGCTGATCTGTGATGCGCAAGTTTGTACCAAGGCCGAATCTGCCGCGGCGCACTTACAACGCGCCCCACAATCGCCATTTCACCATTATCAGGAGGCTCTACAATGAACACGGTATTCACCATCATCCCTCGCTTCCTCAAAAGTCCTCGAGAATTTTACCTCAGTGTCCAACGAGGTGAGAACCTCAGAGGGAAAACCATTGCCCTGTTTGTTTCGACCGTCTCGTTTCTAGCCGTTTACGGTTTTATGACCGGTTTATCCCATAGCTGGTTGCAGGCCATATCCACAGGCATCAAAATGCCACTGTTGTTCCTGCTTACACTGGCCTTCACTTTACCCGCCCTCTACTTCTTTGCCCTGGCATTGCTGAACATTAAGTTTTCGGTAGCCCAAGCGGGTGTGGTGGTCCTAAGCGGTATTGGGGTGACAGCCTTCTTGCTATTGGGTCTATCTCCTGTTACCCTGTTCTTTGTACTCACCTCATCCAACTATCCCTTCTTTCAATTACTGGCGGTTGTTTTTGTGGCGATTAGCGGTTTTATAGGTCTATATTACATCCTACACGGGTTCACCTGGGTGGATAAAAACTACGAACTTACCGGCGGTTCTCTGGGAGGGCTTTTGCTGAGGGCCTGGGTCTTGTTGTACGGTTTTGTCGGCGCGCAAATGACCTGGCGACTCAGTCCCTTGATTGGCGATCCCCAATATCCTTTCGTATTATTACGCCCTTCAAGAGACAACTTCTTCGTAGACGTAGCCAAAGCCCTTCAGCAAACGCTGGGGTTTAACATTAATCTCACCCCGGACCTCGCAGGAACGGTCATCTGTGGGGGGATGATGGCGCTGGTTGCTCTAGTGTTGGGTGTATGGCTTGGTGCGCGAGCCAAGACATCCAGTGCCAAAACACCTCCCACACCCGTGGAAGAAGCAGCTTCTCCTGAATCCAATGTAAAGGCCACGTAGAAGCAGCAACCGCGGACAGCCTCCCAAGCTTCTGCCCCAAAACCGCCCCCCTCTCGGGGTGTGCGTCAGTTTGGGGGCGAGCCCGGCTACCCCGAGCTGATGAAGTTTAAGAAATTAATTTGGGTTACAGAAGCTGCCCGACCGCTTACCCGCCCCGAGCTAAAGCCTTCGGCCCGAGCGTTCGCCTGAGCTCACGCCGAAGGCTCAGGCCGAGGGCTCAGGGCTGAGCAGCTCAAGCCCGCTTGGAAGCGGTGCATTCCTCTTTCGGGGCAGGTTTTCCACCGTAGCGGCCGACCGCTGTGTCGGCCTACGGCGGGCAGGACTTGTCCTGAGCCCCGACGAAGGGGGCCTGTCCTGAGCCCCGACGAAGGGCCGCCCGCCGCTACGTCAGGGCAAACCTCTGTAGGGGCGCAGCATGCTGCGCCCCTACAGGGTGCCAACTCGCCCTAAAACTGACGCACGCCTCCACTCGCGCTAATTTGACACAAAGGCTTGCTCCGATTATAATTAAACAAAGTATTTCACATGTGTCACCCAACAGTACTCTCGCAGTTTTGACATTTTGGCAGTGTGAACTCTGTCAACGAAGGGGGCACAAATAAACGAGTGCAAACGGCGAGATTCGTTTATTCGTCGGAACGCACGGCCAGCCTGTCTTGTAAACTCTGCGAAACTGCTCACCAAAGCCTTAGCGATAACCTCCAACCTGGAGTAGTTCACTTCAATCGCTCGCCTTGACCCGCTCCCAACCACGTCGCCGTACAGGCCAACACCGCCGGGTCATGCCCAGGGGCACCTGAGCCCCAAATAACCCATTCCAACTATTTCCGCCTTTTCATGAGCGCAGGCATAGCGTCTAAAGATAGCTCCATAATTCGGTAGGGAAAGGGGGGAAGTGTGTGACACAGGTGCACGCTGAGGCTAACGAGCCCTTTGAGAGCCTCCTGAAGCGCTTCAACAAGAAGGTCCAGGCCGATCGAGTGCTCTCAGAGGCGCGCCGACGCCGGTTTTTTGAAAAACCCAGCGTCATCCGTAAGCGCAAAAAAGCGGCCAAGCTGCGCAAAAGCCGCAAACAAAGCGCTAAAGATCGCGAACGATCTTAATCCTATAATCTGCAGCCGCAGATTAGCACTTACCTACTTTAGTGGGGAAATTTGATGAGCCTCAAACAGAAACTACAAGACGACCTGAAGCAGGCGTTACGCGACCATGACAACGTGCGCAAATCCGCCATCCGCTTAGCCCTGGCGGCCATCACCAACGCCGAGGTCGAAAAACGTCGCGAACTAGACGATGGAGAAGTCCTGGCCATCCTGAGCCGAGAAGTCAAGCAACGCCGCGAATCGGTGGAAGAATTTCGCAAAGGAGGCCGCGCCGACCTGGTCGCCCAAGAAGAGGCCGAGTTGCAGGTACTCATGGCTTACCTGCCGGCCCAACTATCCCGTGAGGAGATCGCCGACCGGGCCCGCCAGGTCATCGCCGAAGTAGGAGCGACAAGCCCGGCCCAAATGGGCGAAGTCATGCGTCGTCTCATGCCCACCCTCAGGGGACAGGCAGAAGGTCGCGTAGTCAGCGAAGTGGTGAGGGAGTTATTGAGCAGCTAGAAATTAACACCCGGCTGCTCTCAGCAATTGAGGAGGAGAAGAACCCGCTCAATACGGCTCATTGGTAGAGAAGCTGAACAGGCCAGCGGGTGTCACCGCTCAGGTCATGGACGAGGGAGCACCTCTGGTGCTCCCTTTATTCATCCTGTCCCGCAGGAACATATCCGCCCGACGACCGGCGCAGCAGGGACGCCACCCGCATGGATTTCTTCACTCCCGCCCACGTCGGGGCCAAAACAACTCGCGGAGTTCAACTCCGCGAGATCCCGTCCAACTCCACGATCAGCCACGCAGGAGCGAGACCACTCTGCGAGGATGATGACCAAGGGAGCGACCAGAAGTGCCGACAAACGAAACTAAACACGCTCTCACAAAAGAACAACCAGAGAAAAAATGGCAGCCGATTCTGCGCGCCCTGTTCTTCGGTCTGGCTTTCGCCCTGGTGACCACCCTGGCTCTGGGCTTCCACCTCCTGCCCACCACCCGCGTCACCCTGGAAGTGGGGGACGTTTGCCCTCGCGACATCCGGGCTCCAGAGCGCAAGACTTTCATCAGCCAAATCCGTACTGAAGAAGCTCGAGCCCGCGCGGAAGCCATGGTGTCCGATATTTACGACGCCCCCGATCAAAGCGTCGCCCGGCAGCAGATAGACCGCGCCCGGCTAATCCTGGATTTCATTGATTCCGTACGCCAGGATGGGTACGGCTCCCAGGAAGAGCGAACGCGCTGGCTGAACGCCATTGAAGACATCACCCTCACTCCCACCGTGGTCAGCAAAATACTGGCGATGTCTGAAGAGAACTGGCAAGCGGTCAAAAAAGAAGTGATCTACGTCCTGGATCAGGCCATGCGCGCGGAGATACGGGAAGGGCGGTTGGCCGAAGCCAAGCGCACGATACCCACTCTGGTCAGTTGGGACCTCTCCGACGACCAGGTGCAAGTGGTGGTGAGCCTGGTCAGCGAACTCATCCGGCCCAACACCTTTTACAACGCTGAACGAACCGCCGCCGCCAAACAAGCCGCGCGGGATGCCGTTCCCCCGGTGCAGCGAACCATCGAGAAAGGCGAGGTCATCCTGCGCGAGGGGGACCTGGTCACTCCCCTGGCGGTAGAGGCCCTGGATGCTTATCATCTGCGGCAGCCCGCCGCCGACTGGCGGGATATGGCCAGCGTGGTCATCTTCGCCGTGGGGATAACGACTGTCCTGGGCCTGTATATCACCGCTTTTCATCCGGCCCTGTGGCGCAACTGGCGGCAACTGGCTCTCATCTTCCTGCTGGGCATCCTCTTCGTCCTCATGGCCAAGGTGATGATCCCCGGTCGCGTGGGACTGCCTTATCTTTACCCCTTACCCGCTCTGGCCATGATTTTGGGCACCCTCCTCGACGCCCGTTTAGGAGTCCTGGTCGCTGCCCTGCTGAGCCTGCTACTGGGATACGTGGGCGACGGCAATTTCGCCCTCACCGCCTATGGATTCCTGGGCAGCGTGGTCGGGGTTCTGAGCCTGCGCCGCGTGGAGCGCCTGAGCACCTTCTTCTGGGCCGGGGTGTACGTCGCCCTGACCAATTTGCTGGCCGTAGCCGTGTTTCGTCTGCCAGACCGCAATCTCGATCTGGTCGGCATCGGCATTTTGCTGGTGGGCTGCGTCGGCAATGGGCTGCTTTCCGCCACCCTGACCCTGGGCGGCTACTATCTCCTGGGCAGCATTTTTGACATCACCACCTCGCTGCAACTGCTGGAGCTGGCCCGACCTACCCACCCGCTGATGCGGCAACTCCTCCTCAAAGCTCCCGGCACTTATCACCACAGCATCCTGCTCTCCAACATGGCCGAGCAGGCAGCGGAGCGCATCGGGGCCGACGCTCTGCTCACCCGCGTAGGCGCGTTCTACCACGATATAGGGAAAATAGCGCGTCCTTACTTCTTCGTCGAAAATCAGGTGGAGGGTGTGAACGTCCACAGCCGCCTGGACCCCTATACCAGCGCCGAAATCATCACCAGCCACGTGAAAGATGGGCTTGACCTGGCGAAGAAGTACCGCCTGCCCCGCAAAGTGCGAGCCTTCATCGTAGAGCATCACGGCACGGGAGTAGCCAGCTACTTCTACCGCCAGGCAGTGGAGCAAGAGGGGGAGGAAAACGTCAATCCCGACGAATTCCGCTACCCCGGACCCAAACCCCAAAGCCGCGAGACGGCCATCGTCATGCTGGCCGACGCCTGTGAGGCCGCAGTGCGCGCTGCTCGCCCCGCCACCTCCGAAGAGCTGGAAGAGATAGTGCGCCAGATCATCCTCAACCGCCTGCTGGAAGGCGACCTGGACGAGTGTGATCTCACCTTGCGCGATTTAGACCAGATTCGCGAGGTGTTTGTCAGCATCCTGCAGGGGCTGTTTCACCCGCGAATAAAATACCCGCCCGGCAAACAGCCGCAATTGAAAGCCGGTGAAAACCAGATAGCGCTACCTTCTGTCGCTCTGGACGAGGCGGCACCGAGTGAATCGCAGGAGGATGCCCAGGACGATGAACAGCCTCGCTGAGCAACAGGGCAACTCCATCCATGTGCCCCCCCAATGGAAAAAGGTAGACATCACCGATCTGGGGGAAACGATGATGATCATCGGCGCACCTGATACGGGCAAATCCACCTTCGCCCGCTACCTCTTCCAGCGCCTGCTGGAGCGTTACCCCCGAGTCGGGTTTCTGGACTGCGACGTCGGTCAGAGCTCGCTGGGTTTGCCCACGACCATGAATCTGGTGTTGGCCACCCCGGGCACGCCGGATAAACCGGCCGTTAACGCAAAGCTGTCCTACTTCGTGGGAGCAACTTCCCCGCGAGGACACATGTTGCCGGTGGTGGTGGGTGCACACAAGTTGCAACGCCGGGCCCAGCAATGGGGCGTGGCCGCTTTAGTGGTGGATACTACCGGCCTGGTGGATAGACTGGCCGGAGGCGGAGCCCTCAAGCAATGGAAAATCGAGATTCTGGAGCCGAGTACGATTTTCGCCTTCGCCCGTGGGATGGAGCTGGAGCACATCCTCTGGCCCCGGCGCCGCGATCCCCGCGTGCGGGTGATCGAACTGCCCGTACCTCAGGCGGTGAAGGAGCGCTCCCGCGAAAGGCGCATCTCTTACCGGGCCGAAAAGTGGCAAGAGTACTTCGCCCAAGCAGCCACCCTTGAACTCCCCCTGCAACGGTTCACCGTCTTCGGATTGGAGGCCATGGCACCGGGACGGTTACTGGCCCTGCAAGACATGGACGGGTTCGCCCTGGGGCTGGGTGTCATCTGGCGCTACGACTCCTCGGCGCAGATGCTCACCGTCCGCACCCCGCTGACCTCACTGGAGGGCGTGGTCAGCATCCGTCTGGGCTCTCTGCGGTTGGACCCGGTCACGGGACGGGAGATTTATTGAGCGGGGTGGTCATCAATCACTGAAAACCAAAAACTCCCGGCCATGAGCCGGGAGTTTCTGTTTTGAACCGCGCTGCCCCTCAGTTAGCAGGA
>JACIWR010000349.1 GCA_014360845.1 Anaerolineae bacterium | reverse complement strand
CCCCCGTCCCGGGGGCGTCTCGGCTGGGAAAACCGCGCAAAAGACAGCATCTTGCCGCATGGAACGTCCCCGGGACGGGGACTTGGCGCATAGGCTGAGTAGTCACTAATTTTCTTACACTTCATCAACTGCCAACGAGAGAGCTGCCAGGTGCGTCGCACCCGTAGGGGCTGGGGGCCAGGTCCCGGCTTACCGCAGGGCATCCAGAGCCAGGAGAATGCCCAGCGCCGAGGCCATGGAGGCCACCTTGCCCTGGCGCACCATGGGCCCTATCCGGGCCAGGTCTACCCGGTGAATGATCAACGCTTCGGTTTCATCCCACTCCAGCTCTGCCTCTGCCCGGGCATTGTGAGCCAGGAAGTAGTGGAAGAGGTTGGGGGAGCGATTGGGATTGAGCACGAAGCTGCCCAGGTGTTGCCAGTCGCCGCTCACGTAGCCGGTCTCTTCGCGGAGTTCGCGCTGCGCACAAGCCAGGGGCGACTCGTCCTCGGCGTCCATGTAGCCCGCGGGCAGGTCCCATTCGGCCTGGCCCACGCCGTGCTTGTATTGTTCCACCAGCACCACTTGCCTGTCCTCGGTTAGGGCGAAGACCATGGCCACATCCCGTTGTTCGGCGACCAGGTAGCCCTCGATGGTGACTCCGTTGGGCAACATGACGTCCTGGGCCCACAGCCGTAGCCATGGGGGGCGCTCTACCAGCAGTTGGGAGGATAGCACTTTCCAGGGCTGCCGCGCGATTTCGTCATCGGTCATGTGGTTAACTCCTGATTTTGGGGCAGTTCAATGCTGCACAATCTGTAGCGGCGGCTCGTTGGGGCTGCTTTCTCAGGCGGACAGAGCCGAGCGCCGCTACGAATTACTGAGGCTTCAGGCTAATCCCAGCTCTTTCAGCTTCTCCTGGCTGGGCACGCCATCGGCATTCCAGCCGCGCAATTGATAATACTCGGCCAGCATCCCCTCCAGGTCGGGCAAGACGCCCTGAGCCGAGCCCGAGGGTCGGGGCCAGGTGAGCAGGCGACGGGGCAGGGTGTCGTCTTTGCGCCGGATACCGTAGCGGACGTTGATCAGCCGCCGCAGGTTGAACAGTTTTTCTCCCAGGTGAAGCAGGCCATCGGCGTCCAGGTCCCAGCCCAGGGCCAGGCTCATCCAGCGGGCCACGGTAGCCGGGTCTACCCCGCCTTTGACGGTGAACTTGCACAGTCCCAGGGGGTTGAAAACGCTCATGTAGTTCTGAAACTCGTAAGCCACGCGCCCTTTGCCCGCGCTATCCAGGCGGTTGTACGGGCCGGCCTGACCCCAATCCGGCCACTCCAGACCGTATCCGCGCCAGTAGGAGAGGGATTCCAGGTGGCAGGCTCCCCGGTTGGCGGTGGCGTAGTTGACAGCCATGTCCAGGAAGGCGCGAGGATCGTGCATGGGCAGGGCCAGGCCCTTGACGTGGATGGCCATTTCTTCTGTGGCGGGGCCCAGTCTCGCGGCGGCGGCTCGCACCCCATCGGCCAGGAGGTCGCCCAGCCCTTCGCGCCGCGCGATGCGTTCCACCAGGGTGATGATGGCTTCGGCGTTGCCCCACGTCAAATCGAGACCGTCGGTCTGGTCGTTGCTGAGCAGTCCTTTTTCATAAGCTTCCATGGCCAGAGCGATGACGGACCCGGTGGAGATGGTGTCCAGTCCGTAACGGTTGCACATCTCGTTGGCCTTGGCGATGACCGCCACGTCGGGGTTGAGGAGCATGGCTCCGAACGCGCCTATGGTTTCGTACTCCGGCGCGTGCCCGGATACGCCCGCGTAGGGCCCATCTTTGATTTCGATGTCCTTGCCGCAGCCAATGGGACAGGCGAAGCAGTGGGTATGTTTGGGTGGGTAGACCTCGAACATGTGCTGGCCGGAGGTGCTTTGAGCTCCCTCGGGCCAACTGCCCAGCAGCCAGTTTTTGATGGGCAGATCGCCGGCGGCTTCGGTGGCCGGCACACCGCCCGCTGTGCCCAGCAGGGACATGCCGACAGAGTTATCGCGGATTTTGGCGTTATCGGCTTTGACCTGGGCGCGGAGCCCGGCTTCATCGGCGTATTGAGGTCGCTGCGTGCCGCGGACGGCGATGGCTTTCAGGTTCTTGGCGGCCATGGCAGCCCCCATCCCGCCCCGGCCAGCCGACCGCTCTACCTTGCCGACGAAGATCACGCTGGCGAGGCGTACTCCCCTCTCTCCGGCCGGGCCCACACAGGCTATCTCGGCGCGGGGGTCGGTGGCCGAACGCAAAAGCTCTCGGACCTGGAAGCAGTCCTTGCCCCAGAGGTCATCGGCGGGGCGCAGCTCCACGGTGCCATCGTGAATCCAGAGGTAAACGGGCTGGGGAGCCCGTCCGGTGACCACGATGCCGTCGAAGCCGGCGAAGCGTAGTTCCGCACCCCAATAGCCCCCCACATTGGACTCGTTCCAGATACCGGTCAGAGGCGAGCGGCCGCAAACGGAGCTACGGCATCCCGTGGGGGCCAGGGTGCCGGTGAGCAGACCGCTCATGAAATAAAGGGGGCTGGCCGGGTCCAGGGCATCTCGCTGCGGGTCCATTTCGTCGTAGAACAGCTTGGCGGCCAGACCGCTGCCCAGGAGATAGCCGCGCACCATCTCCTCGCTGATCTCTTGCACTGTCCAGGTTCCCGTGGATAGGTCCACGCGCAGTAATTTGCCGGTGTACACGTAAGTCATGGTTATGCCTCCCTGATGATTTTATCTGACCCTCCCGCGGGTTCTGAACCTGCGGGGGGCTTTGTCAGCATCCCCCACACGATGATGATGACCAGCCCAATGCCGATCAGGGCATCGCCTAAGCTGAAGACGTAGCGAATGGGGAAGAAGCGCGGCAGGACAAAAATATCGGCCAGAAAAGGAAGCCGGGTTTGCTCGGTCAAGGCGATGCCGTAGAAGTCCGTGCCGCCGGCGCGCAAAATCTCGGCCTGGCGAGGGTGGCCTATTTCCACCAAATCATCGGGGGAGACGGGCATGTAGCCGCCGTTGGCTACCATGACCACCAGGTTGAGCAGGATACCCAGGCCGAGGATGGGCATCCCCGGGGTGGAGAAATTGAGAAGGGCCACGATCAGCAAAAGGATGAAAGAGAGAATTTGACCCGGCACACTCAGATACCCCAGGGGAGAGTTCACGAAAGCGCTGCTGAGGACGGTGAAACGCAGCACCACGGCGATCAAGGCCAGCCAGAGGCAGCGAAATGGTTTGTCTGCCAGGTTCAGCAGACTGCCTCGCAAGAGGAATCCTATTAGCAGGGCAGGGATGATGAAGTATGCGAAGAAGAACATGAAAGTATCCTCCACCTCTCAGGCTCTGGTCCGCTGCGGGGGGATCAGGGCATATTACCGGCCACAGAAGCTGTTTGAGAAGCGGGTACAGACAGCGGTGGCCGACGCTCCCCCAGCAGCCAATAGCGTACCAGGCGCGTCAGGCGGTAGCGCAGGTTGGGGCTGAAATGGTCCACGTAGTTCTCCATGGCCTGGTCTAGGGATACGGGACGTTCCAGAGTACGCACCAGGTAGCGGTGGTGATTGAGGATGCCCACGTAGAGGTCCGTCTCGGTGAAGTGGGGAAAGTAACGTTGCAAGTTGCGCTCCCGAATGATGCTTAGCATGGGCATGTATACCAAATCATACCAGCTCCCGACCGTCTCGGTCACGGTAGCCACGTTACCGTAGCGGCTTTCCAGCCAGTAGCGGTGCGCCGACACGTGTTCCTCCAACACGCGGCCCGTTCCCGGCACGGTGAATCTTATCTGCTGCTGAGGACGTACCCGGTCGAGGTCGGTGTGTTCCAGGAACTCTACCACTTCTTTGATGAGGGGGAGATCCGATAAGCGAGCGTCGGGGCGAAAAGGCACTCGCGTGTGAAATTCCCACACGTAGGCTTCGATGGTAGGCGCACCCAGGTAACGGGCCACGGATACCCGGTGGTTGCCGTCTTTGACGAAGTACACCTCGCCCACCTGGTACAGGTGTACGGGGGGCAGACCTCCCCTCCACAGCATGGCATAGGCGATCCTGGCCCAGCGGTCCTTCAGAGTGTCCTGTCGGGGCCAGAAATGGCGGGTGAAGTCGTGGTAACGCCCCACGCTACCCACGATGTTGTCCAGGGGAACGGATTGCAGCTCGCGATAGGAGTAATTGGCGAGGTGCAGGTTTTCTTTCACAGCCTCGAAAGGCAATAAATCCGCCGGGCGTTTGCGCAGCAGAGCGAGCAAATCCTCCTGAAAGGCGCGGCGCCTTGCTCGCCTGAAGTGGGTGAACATCCGCAGCGGCATTGGGTTGGCTTCAGTCATCTCGAGGTCTCCGGTCTGCGATGGCGGTGTGAACCGGCTTCGCTTCTTCTCTCCGGGGCGATTCTAGCACATCTACAGGGTTCTGTCAAAGCCGCCTTCAATGTGACTACTCAGCCTATGCTCCAAGTCCCCGTCCCGGGGACGTTCCATGCGGCAAGACGCTGTCTTTTGCGCGGTTTTCTCAGCCGAGACGCCCCCGGGACGGGGGCTACGAGCCTGGGGAGGAC
>JACIWR010000348.1 GCA_014360845.1 Anaerolineae bacterium | reverse complement strand
TCTGGAAGGCAATTGCGTAAACCTGATCAAAAGTGAGCGAACCATCAGCAGTTACCCGGCTTTGACTAGCATTCCGAGACGTGTTATAATGTCCCGCGCATGCCAGGAGGTGATCACATGGCACAAGAACGCTTGCATGCCATAGTGCATGGCATCGTGCAAGGGGTCAACTTCCGTTACTACACGGCCCTGGAAGCCCGACGCTTGGGTGTGGTGGGCTACGTGCGCAACCAGTGGGATGGCACAGTAGAAGTGGTCGCCGAGGGCGAACGCCCTCTTCTCGAAAAGCTGTTGCTCTTTTTGCATCAAGGCCCTCGCTGGGCGGTGGTAGAGCGTGTGGATGTCCAGTGGCAGGAGGCCACAGGAGAATTTCGACGATTTGAGGTGCGCTACTGATTATGAGACAAAACCCTGAGCGGCTGGCCTGGATTGTATTGCTCACCGCTTTTGCCATCTTTTGTACCATTGCTGTGAGCTTGCCCCTGGGTGTCCGTGCCTACGTGCGCGGCGCAACCAGTGCCCAAAGGACGAGACTGACTCCCATCAGCGGCACCATCCGCGTTCTCGAGCCGGGGGTGGATGAGCCTTTCGCTGTCACCACGCCCAAAGACGATATTCCCGAAGGTTCCAAAATCGTCGCCGACGCGACCTCGGGCGCGTTTCTTACCTTCTTTGAGAACAGCACCCTGCGGCTCTACGAGAACACGCAAGTCACCCTGCGTACCACTCGCGCCCCGCGCTTCTCATCGAGCACTCAGCCGAACACCATTGAGATCACTCTGGAGGGCGGGCGTCTGAGCGTGGGAGTAGCCCCGGCCATTGTCCGTCCAGTACATTTCGAGCTTCATACCCCCCAGGCGGTTATCACCCTGGGCGAGGGTAGTTACTCCATCCAGGTCAGTAGCGAAGAGACCCAGATTGTCACCCGCGTGGGCCAGGCCGCGGTGAGCGCCATGGGGCAAACGGTGACCATTGAACAGCGGGAGCGGACCACTGTGGCCACAGGCCAACCGCCTGTTGGTCCCTTGCCCACGGTACGTAACGTCATCATCAACGGGGATTTCCAAGAGTCGCTGGACATCGGCTGGCTGAGGTATGATTACAAGGATGTGGCCGAAGAAGCCAGCGGAGTGATTGACATCGTCGTAGACAATGCCAGACGCGCTGTGCGCTTCACCCGCGATGGCGGGAATATATACCACGGCGAAACAGGCATCACCCAAATGGTCGAACTCGACGTGCGCGATTTCAGTTACCTGGAGCTGCGCCTGGACGTTCGTCTGCTGGAGCAAACTTTATCCGGCTGCGGCTATCGCAGCACGGAATGTCCCATCATCGTCCGTCTGGATTACAAAGATGTACACAACAACGACCGGCACTGGTATCACGGTTTTTATTATCAGAACGTAGATAACCTGCCGGTGTGGGAGGCGGACCTCGTCCCTCAGAACGTGTGGTATCCCTACGAGTCGGGAAATCTGATGGAATTACTAGGGGATGCCCGCCCGGCTTATCTGACTTCTATCCGCATCTATGCTTCTGGCTGGGATTACCAAAGTATGGTCACTAACGTCGAACTCCTGGCCGAGGAGTGAGACCAGAGGCGGGATGTGAATCGAATTTGCAAAGGACTGCCAAGTGAAAACACGTGCTCTTGAAGTCGCCCTGCTCCTTTTGGGGCTGGGCGCTTTTTTGGCTCTAACTCTATACCAGGTCACTTTACCTGGCCTTCACTACGACGAGGCTGTGGAAGTGGTGCCGGCTATGCAGTTGCTGCTGGGACAGCCGGTGATCACCCATCGTAACGCGGGCATACACCTGGGTGGGCGCTTGCTACCTCTCATGGTCATGGATTACATCGGGGCGCTGAACACGTATCTGACACTGCCCTTTTTCGCCCTGCTGGGGGTCAATGTCTTCGCCATTCGCCTGATGCCCATCCTGGTGGGAGTATTGACTCTGCTGCTCACGTATCGCCTGGGGCACGAGTTGTATAACCCGCGGGTGGGGGTCATGGCGGCGCTGTTGTTGGCCGTGCAGCCCTCGTTTGTGTTCTGGAGTCGGCAAGGCATCTTTGTCACCAATATCACCGCGCCCATCGCCCTGGCCTGCGTGCTCTATGGCCTGCGCTGGTGGCGTGGCGGAGCATCCCGCTACCTGTACGCAGCGGCGTTTCTGGCCGGGTTGGGTCTGTATGCCAAATTTCTGTTCCTGTGGATTATCGGCGCTCTGCTCGTGGCCCTGGCGGTGTTGAACGCCGACCGGTGGTGGTCAGCTCTGCGACGGCGCAGCCTGGCCCCTTTCCCCTTTCGCCTGCAATGGTACCAGGTGCTGCTGGCCGGTCTCTGTTTTCTGCTAGGCATGGCTCCGCTTATTCTGTTCAATCTTCAAACGCAGGGTACCATCGCTACCCTGGCCAGCAATGCGACCTCTTCGTATTACAACACCGATAACCTCAACCTGCCGTTGAACTTGAAGGTGCGCATTCAGCGCTTTCGGGCCGTGTTGGAGGGCAGTCATCACCTGTGGTATTTGGGGGGCAATTTCAATAACGGCTATTGGCCCTGGATTTTCGCTTTATCCATTCTGGTCGTGCTGGTGGTGGTCGCCCTGCGTGCCCGCGATGAGGGGCGACGGGCTTTGTTCCCCTTTGTGGTCATCGGCTGTGTTATTGTGGCCAGCACGGTGACCATTTCGGCTTTGTGGTTCACCCACTTCGCTATTTTGATGCCCTGGCCGGCCTTGGCAGTGGCGATGGCGTTGGACCTGGTAGCCCGGCGCGGGGGATTGGACGGGCTTCACCTGGGGAAGCTAGTGCCCGCTTGGCATGATAGCCGTCTGGCGCGCCGGCTCAGCCTGGGGCTGGCGTTGATAGTGTTCGTCGGCGCGCTGCTCATGGGCACCGACCTGCGCGTGGACCGCGCTTATCACCGCGAGTTGACCCGCAGTGGCGGGGCGGGGGCGCATTCCGCCGCTATCTACAAGTTGGCCGCTTATCTGGAGAGGGAAGGGGTTTCCCAGCCGGTGATTATGGATTGGGGCATTGATGCTTCGCTGCGCATTCTGACTCAGGGGCGGGTGAGGCCAGTGGAGATCTTCGGGTACGAGTGGCAGGCGGGGGAGGATTTCCGCCGCCGGGTGGCGGAGGCGCTGCAGAATCCCCATAACGTCTACGTCTTCCACAGCCCGCAGGATACGGTGTTCCAGCGCCGCGAGGCTTTTGAAGCGGAGGTCGCTGCCCAGGGGAAAACCGTCGTCGAGGAGAAAATCATCCGCGACCAGAGCACGATTCCCATTTTCGTGTTGGTGCGCGTGGAGTAAGGAGAAGCCTATCTGCCGCTTGGGGTGCGGCGGGTACAGTCTTTCGGGTGTACTATCGCGGAGCGCAACTCCGCGAGTCTTCCGCCCCCTACTTTTTCATCTGCGCAGCGTACAGGGCCCGAATCTGATTGAAAATCTCGAGATAGGTCGGGCTGGCGTAGTCGGGATAGGTCCACGGCCAGGCGCGAAAAGAGCCATCGCGAAAGTGCAGGGTCACCTCGGCGTAGATGCCCTGGCCGATGTAGATGCGGTGCGCGTGGTTCTTGGTAGTGGCCAATACCATCTTGGAATAAGAGACAAAGCCGGGATCGAGGTTAATCCGCCGTCGCCCTTCGACCGCCCATTCCATCTCCAGGTCGTTGGTGCGCCGCTTGATGGCCGCCAGCGCCTCCTGGGCGATCAGCGGCTCAAAGGCCCAGATGCGCCGCACCAGTCCCGGCCCGAATTCGGGAGTGTAGTAGGCAGTGTGGTCGAAAGGCAGCAGCACGCTCTCGTAATCAATGGGGCCGAACTCGGTCACCAAGCGCGCCTTCGCCTCCGCCAGAAACTTTTCTCCCCCGGCGAAAGCACTGACGATAAGCTTGACAGGCAATGGTTCTCTGATCTTCCCCATAGGACTTTCCCCTAAACTCGGACAAGCCGAACCGAAAAGTCAGACCACCAAGAGTGCAAAGGTCATGAAGGATACCACGGCTTTGGGGCGTATTTCCCTGACCCCAAAGCACAGAGGTCAGGTACTGACGGCTGTGTTATCTGCAGCCAGCTTATACCTGGCGATTTTGACACCGCGTCTCAGGTAAATATAACTCGCGACCTGCACCAGCCCGCGTTGCATCAGTCCCTCCAATAACTCCTCCACCGCGGCTACTCGGTCGGCGGCCTGATAAGGATTGCAGGGTGGACCCCACAGGCGCATGGCGAGGGTACCCGGCGTGTAACCGCGTCCGCCCGCGTCGTCCTCCCAAAGCAGGTGCAGGATGGCTTCTTCGGCCTGGGCTTTTTCCGTGATCGGTCTCGTGATTGGGCTCACTGGAATCCCAGCCCCCTTTCTTTTAAGCTGACGTAGCGCTGCTGGCCGATGATCAGGTGATCGAGCACTTCCACGTCCAGCAACTGGCCCGCGCTCACAATCCGCTGGGTGACGGCGATGTCCTCGGGGCTGGGGGTGGGATCGCCGGAGGGATGATTGTGGGCCACGATGATGGCCGCGCAGTTCTGGCGGATCGCCTCGCGGAAAACCTCCCCCA
>JACIWR010000347.1 GCA_014360845.1 Anaerolineae bacterium | reverse complement strand
TCCTGTCATCACCTTCCCCGGTGAGGGCGCGGATTCCGAGCTCGAGGAAGTGATGTTGGCCGGCGAGCATGTGGCCAAATATGCGGGCTTCATCGTCCTCGATCACTTCGACCCGGCCACGGCCTACATCCTGCTTACCCTGCGCCTGAACATCTACACCGACCCGCAGAAGCCCATCCAGGTCAGCCCCGGACTGTACGAGATAAACGGCCCCGGCCCGGATTCGCCACTCCTGACCACTACCAACTTCTCGCTCACTTACTTCAGCGTGGCGGGAGAGGTGGACGGCAGCAGCGTGCCCTCCTGGCTGCTGATTTGTGACAGCGAGGGGATGAGCGTGCTCACCGCTTGGGCCGCGGGCAACTTCGACGCCGAGGTCATCGCCAAGGCGGTGAAGACCTTTGACGTGGAGAGCAAGATCAAGCACCGCAAGATCGTCATCCCCGGTGCCGTGGCGGTCATCTCTGGAGAGCTGGAGGATGAACTGCCGGGCTGGGAGGTGCGCGTCGGCCCTCGCGAGGCGGTAGACATCCCCATGTACTTGAAGAACGTGTGGAATTAACCGCGCATACTGGTGCAAAGGACCAAGGTCCAAAGGCCGTCATCAGACTCAGACTTTGGGCCTTGGTCGTATTATCTTTGTGAAGTGTACCGGATCGTAAACAGTGCTCTACTTCGTTGAAACCTACTTCGCGATAAACTACTTGATTCTGGCATTGATCACTTCCCTGGGCACGCTGCAAATCGTGGCCACCCGGTATGGACTGCGCGGTCTGGCGTTGGTGGGGCTGCCGCGCTGGCGGGGATGGGGCTACGGATTGGGCGGCGCTTTGGTCGTTGGCGGGTTTGCCTGGTTTTTCTGGGCCACGCCCAATGTGCTCAGTCCTGGCCCGGCCGGCAGCGAGTTGATGCTGTTGATGGGGCTGGGTATGGCCGGGGCACTCCTGCTCACCCTGGTCTGGGCCTCCATCCGCGAGGGAATTGGCGGCACGCGGCCCGAGTCCGGGCAGGATGTCGAGGCGCGCGGCCTGACCCGGTTAAAACACATGTCTATTCTGCAAGCCTGGCGCTGCGGGCAAGGCGCTACCTCTGCCCCCAGTCAACCCGACCCCTCCCGCCGTGCTGAGGTGCGATGATGGCCTCGTTGGACTATGCACTGTTTCGGTGGATAAACGGCTTTGCCGGGCGCTATCTGCTGGTGGATCGGGTGGCGCAATTGTTGGTCAACGATTACTTTCTGACCACTGTGATGTCGCTGGTTTTGCTGGCCTTGTGGTTTAGCGGGGCTACGGTGGCCGAGCGAGAGAAGAACCAATGGGCTGTGTTGCGGGCTGTGATCAGCCTGTTGCTGGCTAACGCCATCCTCAAGATGTGTAATCTGGTGTACTTCCGCCCTCGCCCCTTCACCTATCACGAGGTGAATCTGCTGTTCTATCATCCCTCGGATTCATCGTTGCCCAGCAACCCGGCCACCGTGGGATTCACCCTGGCGATGGCGGTTTGGCTTCACAACCGGCGCGCGGGGAATCTGCTCTTGACCCTGGCCACGCTCTTTGCCGTCTCGCGCGTGTATTGCGGAGTGCACTATCCCCTGGATGTCATCGTCGGCGCGGGATTGGGGACTTTGTCAGCTTACCTGGTTGTCCGCAAGATGCGGTTTTTGGACCCTTTGCTGGGCAGGGTTCTCACTTTAGCCCGGTATGCTTGCCTGGCTTAGCCGGTCAGCCTAGTGAACCGCTTTCGATCTCGCGGAGTTGCACTCCGCGAGCGAGATGGGGAAGCCGGTATGGGACGAGGTAGCGGTGAGCAAAACCGCCTTTCGTGCCACGAACTGGATTCGCTTCTGCGGAGGGAAAAACTATCGGCGAGCAAGTCACGCTCAATCTCAAACCTTCGGGTAAAAGCATATCCGTCGCCCCGGGTACAGTGCTCTCCGAGGCCATCGCTCAGGCGGGCGTGGAGCTCAACTTGCCCTGTGGAGGACAGGGGCGATGCGGTCGCTGCAAGGTAGTGATCGAGGAGGGGGAAGTCAAACGCCGCTCCGTCAGCCGTCTGACCAAGACTGAGCTGGAGCAGGGCTATGCTTTGGCCTGCCAGACCCTGGTGCAGAGCGATCTGACGGTGTTCATTCCTCCTCAGGAAGAGATGATCGTCCGCAAGCTGCCCAGCGAGCGACACACGGCGGAAACCATTACCCTGCCCATGCCCTGCGATTGGCAGTCCAATCCCGGTGTGCGCCAGTTCCACCTGGAGATTCCCCCGCCCAGCCTGGCCGATAATACCACCGACTTCGAGCGTCTGAAGCGAGAGCTCAATCGCCAGCACGGAGTAGGTGACCTCATCGCCGGTCTGCCGGTAGTCCGCCGCCTGGCCCGTACTTTGCGCGATGCCGATTGGGACGTGACGGCGGTGGTGGAGATGCACAACTGGCGCTTCGAGAACGGCCCCCCGCGCCTGGTTGATCTCCTGCCCCGCAGCGAACGCGAGCGCCTCTACGCCGTGGCCATAGACATCGGCACCACCTCCAACGTGGTCTACCTGGTGGACTTGCTCAGCGGCAAGGTAGTGGACACGGACGCCGAGTATAACCAGCAAATCTCCTGTGGCGAGGACATCATCTCTCGCATCGTGTACGCCAAGCGACCCGGCGGCCTGGAACACCTCCAGCGGCTGGTGATTCAGACCCTGAACGGTCTGATAGAGAATCTGGCCGAGCGCCAGGGCATCTCTCCGACGGAGATTTACAAGGCCACCGTGGCCGGCAATACCACCATGATTCACCTGTTCCTGGGGATGTGGCCGGAACCCATTCGTCTGGAGCCCTACATTCCCACGGTGAACCATCCGCTGCCGGTCAGGGCGAGCGAATTGGGCCTGCACATCAATCCCGAGGCCACAGTGGATTGCTTACCTGGGGTGGGCAGCTATGTCGGCGCCGACATCACTGCTGGCGTGCTCAGCTCCCTGATGTACCAGACGGAAAAACTCACTCTGTTCATTGATGTAGGCACCAACGGCGAGATCGTGCTGGGCAACTTCGACTGGCTGATCTCCTGCGCCTGCTCGGCGGGACCGGCTTTCGAGGGGTCGGGGGTGCAATCGGGGATGCGGGCCACGATAGGGGCCATTGACGAGGTGTGGATCAACTCGCAGAACTATGAACCCACTTATCGGGTCATCGGCAACGTGCCGCCTCGGGGCATCTGCGGCTCAGGGATGATCTCCCTGCTGGCGGAGATGTTCCTGGCCGGGGTGATTGACAAGGCGGGCAAGCTCAACGTCAATTTGGATACCCCGCGGACGCGCGTGGGCGAGCACGGCCCGGAATATGTCATCGCCTGGAAAGAGGAGACGGCCGGTCAGCGTGAGGACATCGTCATCACCCAGGCGGATATAGACAATCTGCTGCGGGCTAAGGCCGCCATCTATGCCGGGTTTTCCGTCTTGACCCGCAGCGTGGGGCTGGAGCTGGCCGAGGTAGAGCAGGTGCTGATAGGCGGGGCTTTTGGCAAGTACATAGATATAGAAAAAGCCATCCAGATTGGCCTGTTGCCGGATATGCCCTGGGACCGCTTTCAGTATCTGGGCAATACCTCGGCTTTGGGGGCTTACATCTCCCTGCTGTGCCCGGACATGCGACGGGAGGTCATGCACATCGCCGAGCGCATGACTTATCTGGAGCTCTCGGCGGACAACACTTTCTACGACGAGTTCACCAAAGCTCTCTTCCTGCCTCATACCGATCTGGCGGCTTTCCCCTCGGTGGCCCGGTTGTTGAGGTAGTGTACGCTCTTGCTCGACTTACGACGATGTAGCGGCGGCCCGCCGTGGCCGCCACGAGCCAACACGGTGGTTGGTCGCTACGTCCTCACCACTAATTATACGAGGAGGTTTAACAGATGATCATTATCGGCGAGAACATTCAGATTATCTCCAGCCTGGTCAAGAAAGCGGTCAATGAGCGCGACAAGGAACCGTTGCAGGCTCTGGCCAAGAAGATGGTCGCTCACGGCGCGGACGTGGTGGATTTGAATATCGGTCGGCGCAAGAAGGACGGGCCGGAAGTGATGCGCTGGATGGTGGACATCATGCACGAGGCCATTCCGGGCGTGCCTCTCTCCCTGGATACCACTAACGCGGCAGCCATTGAAGCGGGGCTGGAGCGTTGTCAGCAGTTGGGCATCGAGGCTTTCGTCAACTCCATCTCGGCCATGGAGGATCGCATCGCGGAGGTTATGCCGCTGGTGGCCAAATACCAGCCCAATTTGATCGCCCTGACCATGACCAAGGCGGGCATCCCGGTCAGCGCGGAGGAGCGAGTCACCATCGCCCTGGAAAAGTTGCTGCCTCCCGTCATGGAAGCCGGCTTGCCTATGGACAAGCTTTACATTGATCCCCTGATCCTCACCGTTAAGGGGAGCCAGGAGTACGCCCCCAATGCCGTTGAGACCATCCGTTTCCTCAAGCAGGGCTTGGACCCGGCCCCGCGCACCGTGGTCGGCCTCTCCAACATCTCCAACCAGGTGCCGCATGAGGGACGCAGCCTGATCAACCGCACCTACCTGGTTATGCTTATGGCCGTCGGGTTGG
>JACIWR010000346.1 GCA_014360845.1 Anaerolineae bacterium | reverse complement strand
ATTGGGAATCTCTTCCTCCGTATCTACAGGATGCCATTGACGCGATGTTGGCCCAGGAGGCACGGGAGGAGGGCGGTGAGTTGCGGCCCCTGCGCGAGTTAGTGGCCGAGACAGGGGAAATGCCGGGATGAGCTACCGCGTCTTAATGTACCCGGCAGCCGAGCGTGAGCGACGAAAACTGCCACAGCCGATACGCAATCGTATCACAGAGGCTCTGCTCGCACTGGAAAGCGACCCTCGTCCACCAGGCGTGACTAAACTGGTGGGGTGTTTGGTGGAATGGCGCATCCGGGTGGGCGACCATCGGATCATCTACGAGATTGATGACGGCGCGCAAGAAGTCCGTGTGTTGCGTATAGCTCATCGGCGGGAAGTGTATAGGTAAAGTGACGGAAGATTCGAGGAAGAAGCGAGAGAAGGTTGGGAAGATTGTTTCCCAACGAATGCAGCGGCAGGCCCGGCAACGCCGCCTGGAGCGAGAACTGGAGCGCATGGTCTCGCGGCTAAAGGCTCACGGCGTGCAGCGTGTGATCCTTTTCGGCTCGCTGGCGCGGGGTGACGTGCGTCTCAGCAGCGACCTGGACTTGATTGTGGTGATGGATACCGACAAGCGCTTTCTCGACCGCCTGGACGAGATATACCGACTGCTGAATCCGCGCATAGCCGTAGATGTGCTGGTCTACACGCCGGAGGAATTCGCCCGCATGCGGGAGACCAGTCCCCTGGTGCGGCGAGCTGTGGCCGAAGGGAGGGTGCTCTATGCAGCCGGATCTGAAACGTGAGGGACAGCGTTGGTGGCGACAGGCCGAGCGCGACCTGGACGACGCCCGCTACGCTTTCGCCGGTGAGCGCTATAACCTGACTTGCTTCTTGGCCCAGCAGTCGGCGGAGAAAGCGCTGAAAGCCTATCTCTATTCCCAGGGCATGGAGATGGTGTGGGGACACTCCGTGCGGGAGCTGGCAGAGATGGCTGCCGAGTTCGATGCAGAATTCATCGCCCTGGCAGAAGAGGTGGCACCATTGGATCAGTATTACATTCCGACGCGTTATCCCAATGGGCTGCCCGGTGGTGTGCCTTTCGAGGCGTTCAACGAAGAAGACGGCCAGCGGGGCTTGAGAATGGCCGAACGGGTCCTGGAAGCCGTACGCATTCGATTGCCCAGTTGAAATCAATACCCCAGGAGGAGGTAATGACGAAGAAACCCGACTGGTTTAAAGGCATTTTCCCCGCACTGGTGACGCCGTTCACCGCTCAGGACGAAGTGGACGAGGCAGCTTTCCGCGCCCTTATCCGCCACGTGTTGCCTCACGTGAACGGCGTTGTGCCCTGCGGGACCACAGGCGAGTTCCCGTATCTCTCCATGGAGGAGCGCAAACGGGTGATCGAGATTTGCCTGGATGAGGTGAACGGGCGCGTGCCGGTGGTGGCGGGCACGACCTGTCCCAGCACCCGCGAGACGGTGGCCCTCACCGCCTGGGCCCGCGATGCCGGAGCGACGGCGGCCCTGGTCGCCGCGCCGTATTATCTCAAACCCACTTTCAACGAGGTATACGAGCACTACGAGGCGCTCAACGAGGTGGGCATCCCCCTCATCCTGTACAACATCCCCCAGTGCGCAGGCACCCACTTCAAATGGTGGACGGCGGAAGGCATGGCCAGGGACTTCGAGAACGTGGTGGGTATCAAGGACACCAGTGGCGACATGCCCTTCATGGAAGCTCTGTTCGAAAAAGTGAAAGGTGTGGTAGGCATCTTCGTCGGCCACGACGAGATACTATGCGCCGCCCTGGCCGCCGGTGCCGACGGGGCCATCCTGGCCGGGGGCAACCTCATCCCCGACATCTACCAGGAAATCTATGCCGCCGTCCGGCGGGGCGACCTGGACACGGCGCAGATGTGGCAGGCTCAGATTCAGAAACTGGTGCGCATTCTCTCCCGCAATGGCACGACCCAGGCCATCAAAGAAGGTTTGCAGATGATGGGCCTGCCGATAAGCAACTCGCGCCATCCCATCATGCCCGGCGGGGCCTTCCGCCGCGAGGACCGCGAGGAGCTGCGCATCCAATTGGAGAATCTGGGCAAGATACCACGCCTGCGCCGCGAGTTCGAAATAAACGGGCAGGTGTACACCAGTGATTTTCCAGCCATCCCGCGCACGCCGGCCCGCTTTGAGGATTTCACCATGAAGGTAGGAGAGGGTTTCGCCGGACCGCCCTTTCACGAAGTGGCGCACATTGACCTGCTGCTGGGCCTCAAAGACGGCCCCGTGGGGCGAGCCATGGAGCGCGCCCTGTCCGAATCGCGCCCCGGCCACGAGTTACGCGTCATCTGCGAGCGACCGCGTACCTTGCTGGTGCCCACGGTCACAGTGCGTACCCAGAAGCAACGGCGACACGTGTACGAGGAGGCCGCGCGCGGCATAAACCTGGCCATCGAACATGAGATAGCGGCTGGCGTACTTCCCGAGGGCGCGCTGGATGATCTGTGCATGATCGCCAATGTCTTCGTCCACCCGGCGGCGGCCATTCGCACGCGCATCGCTTTCAACAACTACAAAGCCATGCGCGCAGCCATCCGCAAGGCTCTGGAGAATCGCCCGCAGCTCGACGAGTTGCTCAACGAGAAAGAAGCCGCGCGACATCCCTTCCGCTACGCGCCGTAGAAGCAGGTCGGGTTGTCAACCCGGGGCCGTAGGTCGGGTTGCCAACCCGACCTACAAAGTAGGAGGGCGAGATGACCAAACGCATTTTGATGATCGAAGACGACAAGGGTATGGTTGCTCTGGGCCGCCTCATGCTGGAAGGGGCCGGTTACGAAGTGCTGGCCGCCTACAGCGGCCCCGAGGGCCTGGAAATACTGCGCAAAAACCAGGTGGACCTGGTCCTGCTGGACATCATGATGGCCGAGATGGATGGCTGGCAGGTGTTGGATGCAATCAAGTCCGAGGAGGCTTTCCGCGACTTGCCGGTGATCATGCTCACCGCCAAAGAACAGCGCGAAAACATCAAAAGCGTACTCGAACACAAAGGGCAATTCTACGACTATGTGGTCAAACCCTTCGTGGTGCGCGAGCTCCTGTCCACGATTCGGCAAGCCCTGCTCGCTCAGGAAGATCGAGATGAGAGTTGAACTATGATGAGCACAGAACTACAAGGATTCGAACCCCCGCCGATTAAATCAATTGAGGACACCGGTCTCAATCTGGGATTTATCTCCGACCTCGTGCTCAAGGTGATGTATTTCGTGGGCTACATCACCGGCTACGAGATCGCGGAGCGGGTCAAATTGCCTTTTGCCGGTGTGGTTGAAGAGGCCCTGGAATTTCTCAAGCGCGAGCAGTACTGCGAGGTCAAAGGCGCTGGCGGCTTGGGGGCGGCGGCCTATCAGTACACCATCACCAGCAAAGGGGGGGAGAAGGCGCGCGAGATTTTGGAGCGCAGCGAATACGTAGGCCCGGCCCCGGTGCCACTGGAAGCCTACGCCCAAGCCGTGCGACAACAGCCCCTCTCCAGTGTGACCATTCATCAGCGGGCCATGCGCAAGGCCCTGGCCCATCTGGTGATTAACGAAGATACTTTTGGACGCATTGGCCCGGCGGCCAACTCGGGGCGCTCCATTTTTCTATACGGCCCTTCGGGCAATGGCAAGACCTCTATTGCCGAGAGCATCGGGCGCATGGTTTTCCAGAACGATATTTACGTGCCCTATGCCATCGAAGTGGACGGCCAGATCATCAAAGTCTTCGATGAAGCCAGTCATCAACGGGTGAAAAGCGATGACAATGACTCTCGCGGGCGCGCTCGCGGGACCTCTGATCAGCGCTGGGTCCTGGTTCATCGCCCGGTGGTCGTCACCGGCGGTGAGCTGACGATGGAGGGGTTAGACCTCACTTACAACGAGGCCAACAAATACTACGAGGCCCCTTTCCAGGTGAAAGCCAATGGAGGCATGTTGCTTATAGACGACTTTGGACGGCAACAGGTGCGTCCTCGCGATTTGCTCAACCGCTGGATTGTGCCTCTAGAGAAGCGGGTGGATTACCTGACCCTCCATACGGGGCGCAAAATCGAGGTTCCTTTCGAGGTACTTATCGTCTTCTCCACCAACCTGGAACCCAAAGACCTGGTGGACGAAGCTTTTCTGCGCCGCATCCGGCACAAAATCTACGTCGGCGACCCCACCTTCGACGAGTATCGGGAGATTTTCCGGCGGGTGTGCAAAGCGCGGGAAGTGCCCTACGACGATGAGGCGCTGGCTTACCTGATAAAGGAGTATTACATCAAACCCCGTCGTCCGTTACGGGCCTGCCACCCGCGCGACATCGTGGACGAACTGATTGACATCGCCCGCTACTTCAACGTGAAACCGGAGCTGACCCGCGATCTGATCAATCGGGCGTGCGAGGCATATTTTGTGGAGATATAGTTCTGGGTTAAAAGTTTCGGGTTCCGGGTTACAGGTTTCAGGCGGTGATGATGACAACCTTGAACTTGGAACCCCGAACTCGTAGGTTGCTATGCGCACCGAAGACCTGGATTACTTTTATCAAGGACGCCTGCTAAACTTCGCCCATCGGGGAGCGAGTGCCTA
>JACIWR010000345.1 GCA_014360845.1 Anaerolineae bacterium | reverse complement strand
GGCGTGGCTATAATCGGGCCGAGATTAGCCTGTAGCAGAGCTTCGGTCATGAAATGTCTTGTGTCCAGGGTCAGGAGATAATCCGCTTTGCTACGAACAGCAGCGGCCAGAACGTGAGCATCTTTGACCTCAATCAAGTGGGTATAAAGAGCCAGCTCTTGCGGAGCGACTGGCGATTCCACCTCTGGGCGAGTGCGCTTCAGTTCGGGGACAGGTTTGTCTCGTAGCGGCCGACCGCTGCTGCGCCCTGAGTGGAATCGAAGAGCTGCGCCCTGAGTGGAATCGAAAGGCTGCGCCCTGAGCGGAATCGAAGGGCTGCGCCCTGAGCGGAATCGAAAGGCTGCGCCCTGAGCGGAGACGAAGGGTGTTGTCGGCCTACGGCGGGCAGGGCCTGTCCTGAGCCCCGCCGAAGGGCCTGTCCTGAGCCCCGCCGAAGGGCCGCCCGCCGCTACGTCGGGGCAAGTAGGGGCGCAGCAGTGCTGCGCTCCTACAAGGCTCACCGGGCGGTGCACACAAAAACCCCAGGGGTTACCCTGGGGTTTTTATGCCGAAGGTGGGATTTGAACCCACATGGGCGTGCGCCCACTGCGCCCTGAACGCAGCGCGTCTGCCTGTTCCGCCACTTCGGCTGGTTTCTGTAAGCGGTCCCTAATTTACCATCATTCGCCAGATTTGTCAAGTCCGCCATACTCGGCTTCGCTGACGATGACCCGGCGAGTGCGGACATACCAGTCGGCAATGTTGCGAAAGCGGTCACTGGGATCGAGCAGGGGACCGATCTGCACCCGCCGCACTTCCTGGTCTACGCCGTAAGTGTATACCGGAGAGTAGAGCACCAATGAAGGCACTTCGCTGGCAAATATTTCCTGGAACTGGCGATAGAGGGCGATGCGCTGTTCCTGGTCCGTGGTTTGGCGGGCTGTCTCCAGGGCTTCACTGGCATCGCGGTTGACGAAGCCCGCGTAGTTTTGTCCGTCGGTCACCTGCGTCTCATGCCAGAAGGGATAGGGGTCGGGATCAGGCGTGAGTTCTACATCTACAAGTACGGCATCGAACTGGCGAGGATGCAAGTGCTCGTTGGTCAGGGCGGCGAAGCTCACCACCCGCGGGATGACCTCTACTCCAATCTCGGCCCACTGGCGGGCGATTTCCTCCGCCAGCTTCACGTGTACGGGATCGTCATTCGTGAGGAGGGTGAAGCTGAGGGGCACATCGCTCTTCTCGCGGATCAGGGGCGCGGTGCCAGGTTGGCTTTCTTCTGTGCCCTGATCTTCTTCCTGGTCTCGTAGTTGTTCTTCTTCCCACTGAAGTTGCTCGGTCACAGTGGGCTCGCGCCAGCCGGCCTCGTCCAGAAGTGCCCGGGCGCGGTCCGGGTCATAGGGATAGCGATAGATGTCGGGATCATAGGCCCAACTGCTGGCCATGATGGGGCTGTGGGCGATGATGCCCTGTCCGCTCAGGACCTCGTCAATCAGTCGCTGGCGGTCCAAACCGTAGAGCAGCGCCTGCCGCACGGCCTGTTCCTGGAAGAAAGGGGTGTCGGGGTTGTTCAGGTTCAAGAAGATGATGGAATACCCCCACAACTGCGCGGAGTACAGGTTCAGGTCCGGATAGTCGCGCACCTGGGGGAGATGTTGGGGCAATACACGGCTGATACCCTGGATCTCACCCCGTTCGTAGGCGCTGAGCAGGCTGGCGTGATCGGGATAAAAGCGAAATTGCACCTGGTGTAGCATGGGCTGGGGACCGTAGTAGTCCGCATTGGCCTCCAGGGTCACCTGGTCGCTCATGGCCTCGACGACGCGGAAAGGGCCTGTGCCGACAGGACGGATGTTGAACGGGTCGCGCGACAACTCGGAGGCGGGGACTTTTTCCAGCAGATGGGCGGGAAGAATGCCGATGGTGGTGTAGTCCATAAAGGGTGCAAAGGGTTCGCGCAGGGTGAACTGCACCGTGTAATCGTCGAGCTTTTGCACGGCCACGCTGCGCCACAGCTCCGCCAGGTAGGGCACGCCCTGGTAATCGGGGTCCTGCATGGCGCGGATGGTGAAGACCACGTCGTCGGCGGTGAAGACCTGTCCATCGTGCCAGCGGACGCCACGGCGCAGGTGGAAGAGGTAGGTTAAGCCATCATCGGAGATTTCCCAGCCCAGCGCCAGGTCGGGGGTGAGTTCGCCTTTTTCGTTGAAGTCGGTCAGACCATTGAAGATGAGGGCGCACAGGTCGCGGTCAACGTCGTTGTACTGGGACAGGATGGGATTGAGATACTGGGGTCGGCCTGCCAGGCCCTCGATGTAGGTGCCGCCGCTCGCCGGTAGGAGCACAGTGGTACGGGTCAGGGCCAGATAGCCCAGGGTAGTGACTATCAATACTGCGCCCAGCGCGGCCAGCAGCAGTTGCCAACGGATGTGCTTTATCACTCCTCACAATGCCTTTTAGTGAACTCGCGATGAATTATCCGCAGGGCATGGAGCGGTTGTGTTAACCGCTGCCCGCAGGTTTAGCTCGCGGGTGCTATGAGTACGATAACCAGGGATGTGAGGAAAAACACGACGGAGACGCCGATGGTTATATTGAACAGTGTTTTCTCCACACCACGCCGTGTTTTGTAGAGGCTGCCTGTATCGCTGCCGAAAATACCGCCTAATCCTGCCCCTTTGGCCTGCAACAGGATGGCGACGATAAGCACGATAGATAGGATTATTTGCACAATGTAGAAATAGGTAAGCATCTTATCCAACCTCCGTTTTAAGTGGGAGAGATTATACCACGTTCCCCACTCGCTGGCAAATGTGGAGCCCATGCGCACAGCGTTGCGGCGGGGCTATTTGATGACCGTGATACCCCCCATGTACGGCCTCAGCACCTCGGGTACAACGATGCTACCGTCGGCCTGTTGGTAGTTCTCCATGATGGCGATTATCACGCGGGGCAGGGCCAGACCTGAGCCGTTGAGGGTGTGCACGAATTGGGGCTTCTCCCCTTTCGCCGGCCGGTAGCGGATGTTGGCCCGCCGGGCCTGAAAGGCCTCGCAGTTGGAGATTGAGCTGACTTCTAACCATTCCTGACAGCCGGGGGCCCACATTTCCACGTCGTATTTCTTCGCCGCCTGGAAACCCAGGTCGCCGGTGCACATTTGCACCACGCGATGGGGGATGTTCAAACGCCGGCAGACGTCCTCGGCGTCATTGACCATGGCTTCCAGCTCGTCATAAGAGGTGTGAGGTTCTACGAATTTGTACATCTCCACTTTGTCGAACTGGTGGACGCGCTTGATGCCGCGCGTATCCCGTCCCGCCGACATTTTCTCGCGGCGGAAGCAGGGGCTGTGGGCGACGTAGTAGAGGGGCAGCGTGCCCGGTTCCAGTACCTCGTCGCGGTGGAGGTTGGTGAGGGGCACCTCGGCAGTGGGCACGAGATATAAGTCGTCCTCGGTGTCGTAGTATACGTTCTCGCGGAATTTGGGGAATTGCCCCGCGCCCCACATGCAGTCCTGTTTGACCAGGAAGGGAGGATACACCTCCGTATAGCCGTGTTCGTTGACGTGCAGGTCCAGCATCCAGTCAACAAGGGCGCGCTGTAGCCGTGCTCCCCATCCTTTGAGGACGTAGAATCGTGTGCCGGCGATTTTCACGCCGCGCTCGAAGTCTATAATGCCCAACATGGGGCCCAAATCCCAATGGGGTAAGGGCTCGAAGTCGAAGGCGCGAGGCTCTCCCTCCGTGCGCACTACCACATTCTCGCTCTCGTCTGCACCGGGCGGGACGCTCTCGTGGGGCAGATTGGGCACTTCCAACATGGCCGCGCGCAATTGGGCTTCCACGTCATTGATGCGCTCCTCGATGGCCTTGATGCGTTCCCCCACCTGACGCATCTCCTCCCGCATCTCGGCGAAGTGGCTCTGCAACCGCTCCCGCTCCGCCCCCTGCGCCTTCTTGAGTTGTCGCTGTAGGGTGCCCATCTCCTTGGAGACGGCGTTGCGGCGGGCACGGAGGGCTTCGGATTCGGTAAGGAGCTGGCGACGCTCCTCGTCGTATTGAAGTATTGCGTCAATGGGGGCGTCGGTGTGAAGTTTGCGCAGAGCTTCTTTCACTTCAGCGGGATGCTCGCGGATGAAATTCAGATCCAGCATTGTGCTCCTCCTGGACGTGCGATTTGCTTGTGTCTGAAAAACAAACGCCCTCGTCCGTGAAAGGACGAGAGGCGTCTGCCTTCGTGGTGCCACCTTTCTTTGCTGCGATCTCACGATCGCAGCCTTGTAGGGTGTTAGCACACCCAGCGCGTTAACGGGCGCTCCGACCGGACATACTCTCGTCGAGGTGTTCACCTATGGCGATTTCCGTCCGGCAGCTCCGGAGGGGATTTCTGCTGCTTCAGCCTATCGCCTTTCCACCGGGCGGCGACTCTCTGGGAGTTGAATGCAGCGTACTCGTCTCCATCACGGCTTTTGCTGCGTTTCAGTTCGAGATGGGCGGTGCAGGGCTCGAACCTGTGACCTCCAGTGTGTAAGACTGGCGCTCTATCCAACTGAGCTAACCGCCCGTGGTTAGCCTAATTATAGCGATGGATGGCATATTTGTCAAAAGGGGAGTAGG
>JACIWR010000344.1 GCA_014360845.1 Anaerolineae bacterium | reverse complement strand
GGGCCACGGGCCCAACTTGGGGCGGCCTGTAGCTGAAACACGCACCGACCTGCACAGATCGAAAAATTACTAACGAGACTGTCCGATCTCGATTTGCCCCAGCACGATGCGCGTATCCTGGGTCCCATCGGCCAATTGCACAGGGAGTCGCTCTGCGCTGGGCAAGGTGTACATCCCCACCTCAATCTGATACCGCCCCGGCGGAGCTTGGGGATCAATCATCAGGCGGTGACGATCGCGCACCGGCACGCTCACCAGCCACTGGCTGGTGGGATAGCCACCTTCCACGGGCAAACTGTCGTCCTGCCCCCATAACGGCCCGCCGGTAGCCGGATTATACGCCTCGCCCACCAGATGAACGAAGACCGTGTACGGTTCTTCGACCTTGCGCTCGGCCTGCCAGTAAAGGTCCACGGTCAAAAGGCTACCCGGCGTGAGGGGCCCCGCCAAATCATATCCCAAAAAGCGGATGCTCTCGCCCACAGCGGCTTCCAATGGATGGGCTATGGCGACGACGGGCAACAGAGGCTCGGTATGCGTCACCCTGATGCGCCCCAACTCGACCGTTTGCCCCCCGGCGGAAAGGCGAAAGCCGTACTCCCCGCTTGGCGTGCGCAGATACACGTTGAAATCCGCCCCCTGCCGGATAATGGACTCTTGCTCCCGGCCCAGCAGAGTCAACCGGCGGGTCTCCACCACCCGACCTTGCCTGTCCAGCCAATCCACCGTCACCTGCGTCTCCGCTTGACCGGCCGCCAGCCAGAAGTAGAGCCCCAGATGAACCGTGTCACCAGGGCGGAACTCGGTCGTAGGCAAATCATAGCCCAACAAGCGCACCTTCCCCGAGAACAGGGGCACATCCTGCGCATATTGAGGAGCCAGATTAGACGGGGGCACCGTGGGCGGAGTCCCATCTGGCGTGTAGAGGATGAGATGATTGTAGCCCACGTCAATCTGCAAGGCCCGATGATAGCGCGCGTCCAGCCATTGCTCGACCAGGTTGTCCGGGTCCTCCAGCGCCCGCTCGAAGCTGGCCAGCCACAAGCGAGAATGGGCTGCGGTCGGCGCGGCCAGTTGCTCCTCCAGATTATCCGCGGTGAAACGTGCTGCCCCCTGGGGCAGGGAATAGACCACGGGACCAGCGGTCTCGTCCCCTACCAGACGCCGATACCGGTAGAGGAAGAGAGGGTAGCGGCTTCCGGAGACGAGGAGCACGCCATCATCCGGTTGAGCATAAGCGGCCAGGGTACGCAGCGCGGTCTGATAATCGTCGCGCATATACCGCCCGTCGTAATAATCGGGCAGAGACCAGGCGAACAGGCCAACGACGAGCAAAGCGGCGAGGAGGCCACCCCAGGGCTTCCAGCGCCACAGGCCCCCGATCCCCATCGCCACCAAAGCATAAAAGCAGGGGGCAAAAAGCACCAGGTAACGCGCTTCCACGCGAGGCGAGTAGAAAAGACCTCGATTCAGGGTCAGCAAATAAACCGCCACCGGCAACAGCACCACGGGCAGGCTCAAATAAAGAGCCGTCTCCCGGCCCGACCAGGGTCCGACCCCACCTCGCCGCCAGAGGAAAATGACACCGGCCAGAGCCAGGAGAAGGATCGCCAACGCCGGCAGGAGATAGCGGGCCACTTCGGTGGAGATGCCCAGAGAAAGAGCGACGGTGTACAACTCAAGAAAAATTCGCAGGTCGAACGGCTGGCTCACCGACCAGGTACGCATCCGCCCCGCAGCGAAGAGGAACCACGGCACGAAAAAAGCCACAATCAGGACCTGCGACCCAATCCAGCGGGCGAGGAAGCGGGGTTGCTCGTTCATACGCCTGCGCCAGGTAAGAAGTACAAAAAGGCCCTCGGCCAGGAGGGTCAGCGCAGTCAGGTAGATGGTGTACAGGGCAGCGACGGAACTGACCACGTAGGCCAGCCAGGCCCACCGCTTTCCATCTTGCAGCGCGCGGACGAAGAAATAGAGTGAGCAAAGCGAGGTAAGAGTCGCCAGGATATACATGCGCAGCTCTTGCGACCACCAGATGGGGAAGCGAGCTGTGGCCGTGAGGAAAGCCGCCGTCACCGCTATCCAACGGAATGTTCCCTCTGCTCCGGGGGCCAGTCGCCTGCTCAAGCGCCGCACCAGGGAGTAGACCAGGGCCACAATCAGCACCCCGTACATGAGGGAAAGATAGCGCGCGGCAAACTCGCTCTCGCCGACCAGCTCCGTCCAGGCCCACAGCGACCAAAAGTACAACGGCGGATGGACGTCCGCTGCCGTCCACAAGGTGACACCGGCAAAGCCTTTGCGGATGGCCCACATCGCCAATCCCTCATCCCACCACACGTTCTGGTCGCCTAAGAGGTAAATGCGCAAGGCGAAGGCGCTGAGTAGGACCAGGATCATAGCCGCTATCTCTTGGAACCACTGTAGCCTGGCACGGTCCTTGTTAGCTGCGCTCGTTGCCATTACTGCTTCTTTCTCACTCCGTCCATTGGAATATCACCCGCCATGCTGCGGCTTCGCTCTCGCCAGCACAGGGAGTGGCCGAAATATCGCCGGCCACCTCACTGTCTACTCTGCCCACCCGGACCTGATACACGACACCGGGTTCCATGGCAAAATCCGCGTAGCCGGGGTCTACCTCCGGCTTGAGCCCGGTGAAGAAGCGATCCTCGCCCGTGGGCCACGATACCCGTATCTCCACATTGGGCAGGCCCACGCCTTGCTCGTCCTGAACGTACACCAGGATGTGGCCCGCTCGCTCTGCGGCGGAGCACAGGCGTTCGCTTTGCAGCAGACGTACCGGCGGGCGTGGTGTGGGTGTCGGAGTAGCCGTGGGTGTGAGCTGGGGGAAGGGTGTGGCGGTGGGTGTTGCCGTCGGTGAGGGCGTGGGCGAGGCCTGGACAATCAGTGTGGGAGCCGGGGTAGGGGACTGGGTGACAGTCGGGCTTCCGGCCAATGCCTCGGCAAGAGCCATCAACCCCTCAACGGCGCGGGAGTCACGTCCCTCATCGCGATAGCGCTGCGCCAGTCCGATTATGGCCTGAACTTCCCCCCACGGCCCCAAAGTCGCCAGCCGCTGCCGTGCCCGGGTCAGGTCCCCCTCCACGGAATAAGCCTGACCGATGAGGATGAGGTAATCCTCGCGTAGGGGAGCGCGTAGGTCCATGGGATCGGCGTTGATAATCTGCACCGGCCACAAACCCCAGCTAATGGCCAGGCCCAGAGCCAGACCGAGAACCACCCCCACCAGCAAAGCCACCACAGGCCAGGTGGAACTTTGTGCTCTCAATGCTGCACCCTCCCCACCCTGGCCGGCACCACGTGGGAAACCGGGGTCTGGGCGCTGTACGCGCCCAAAGCGTCAGCCAGATTGACCAAGCGCTCGATGTCGGCGGGGTCGGCACCGCGGGCAATGAGGGTCTCGGCCAAGGAGGCCACGCGGTGGCCGGGGTCGGGGTCGTTCAGGCGGGCCAGGCGGACTCGAGCCTGCTCCAAATCGCCGTCGGCGGCGTAAGCTGCGCTGACCATCAAGATGTATTCCTCTTGATAGTCCGGCTTGAGGTCCACTATGTCCGTATCCGTGTATTGCACGGGCCACAGCATCCAGCCGATGAACAGGCCGACCAGCAGGCCCACGACTATCCCCACAACAGCCATCGCCGTGGTCAACACGCGGTCGCGATCGTACATCACCGGCCCCCTCCACACGGCTGACAAAAGAATAGGGCCACTCCCCGCTACAGGGACTAGCCCCACCGGCCATGGTGGCACTTGGCTTTTCTCGGCGAAACCTGGTATAATAGAGGCCAGCTCTAGTCCACCGGGCCACTCCGGATGCCGAAGGTGGGAATCGAACCCACATGAGGTCACCCTCACGCGATTTTGAGTCGCGCGCGTCTGCCTGTTCCGCCACTTCGGCCTGACAACTGTAAGTATATCGCAACTGTCAGATTTAGTCAAGCGCGCGTGCTTACGGGGGTGCGTTTCAGTTCGGGGGCGAGTTTGCGCCCTTATGGAGGCCTTCCCCGATGTAGCGGCGGGCGGCCCTTCGTCGGGGCTCAGGACAGGCCCTTCGGCGGGGCTCAGGACAAGCCCTTCGTCGGGGCTCAGGACAAGCCCTGCCCGCCGTAGGCTGACACCCTTCGTCTCCGCTCAGGGCGCAGCCCTTCGCTTTCACTCAGGGCGCAGCAGCGGTCGGCCGCTACGGGACAAACCTGCCCCGAATCTGAAGCGCACACCTGCTCACGAGAAGCATTTCACCTTGGGGATGGACAGGATTTACCCCCACCGTAATGTCGTCCGCGCGGGACGACACCACAACCGCGCCTTCGATTCGGTATGGACGAAAAAACTCTAATTGCCGCAGCACAACAAGGCGATCTGGAAGCCTTCAACCGCCTGGTGCTGACCTACCAGAACATAACTTATAACCTGGCATATCGCATCCTGGGCGATGCCGACGCAGCAGCAGACGCTACCCAGGACGCTTTCCTCTCCGCTTACCGGGCCATTACTCGCTTCCGAGGAGGCTCTTTCAAAGCCTGGTTGCTGCGCATCGTGACCAACGCCTGCTACGATCAACTGCGCATCAAACAAAGACG